>CAYRXP010000016.1:4817-14544 GCA_964428145.1 uncultured Enterobacteriaceae bacterium | reverse complement strand
CGATGAAAAAATCAATGAATTAGTCAATACAATCACCCTGGAACGTCCTGATTTGGTTTATAGAAAAATCGAAGCAGAGCATGCCCTGATTGCCGAAATTTTATCGCACGGCAATGAAACAGGTGAATTTGACATCAACGATATCATTGCAACAGCACGTACGATTCATACCACTCTCGTTGTTTTCAATGTTCCTATCTTCATGCGTCTATACTCGCTTGAACAATTTAAGGAGAAGGCTGGTTTAATTGTGGAATTACTCGTCAACGGCCTGGCAAAACGTCATTAATATTTCCCACTGTAGGTAAATATCCAACAAAATATTCATAATTTATAAGGAATGTAATCATGAAAAGATTCGAACAGTCTTTTGGAAAATGGGTTTTAAACTATCGTTGGCCCATCATTATCCTAAGCCTTTTATTTGTTGCCATGGCGGCAACCGGCGGCAAAAATATTTACTTCACGACCAATTACCGTGTGTTCTTCAGTGAAGATAATCCGCAGTTACTTGAGTTTGAAGCGCTCGAGAATACCTACATTCAGAATGATAATGTGTTTTTTGTTCTGGAACCCGCTGATGGAAATGTCTTCACACAAAAAACACTTTCGGCAGTTGCATATTTAACCGAACGTGCATGGCAAATTCCCTTTTCAAACCGGGTCGATTCCATCACGAATTTTCAATATACAGAAGCAGAAGAAGATAATCTGATTGTCAGGGATTTGATCGAAGATGCATCCTCATTAAATGAAAAACAACTTCAAAAGCTTAAGGAAATCACACTGGATGAGCCCCTACTGCTTAATCGTTTAATTTCGGATAAGGCCCATGTCACAGGTATTAACGTCAATGTTCAATTACCAAGAATAAACGAAGATATCGAAACCCCGGAGGTGGTTCAGTTTTCAAGAGAACTGGCCAGGGAATTTGAGGCCATATATCCAGAGATAAAAGTTCGTCTCACCGGGATGGTGATGATGAACAATGCATTTTCAGAATCAGCAAAAAATGATATAGCCCATCTGGTCCCGATAAGTTTTTCAGTGATGCTTCTTTTATTAGCAATACTGGTTGGCGGGATAACCGGTACCTTTTGTACCTTACTGGTCATTGCTTCCTCAATCCTGGCTGCCATGGGTATCGGAGGTTATATCGGGTTCCCCATTTCACCTCCTTCCGCAACATTTCCAATAATTATTTTAACGATCGCAATTGCTAATTGTGTACATATATTAGTCACTTTCCTCCATGATATGCGACAGGGTAAGTCAAAAAATGAAGCGCTCATTGAAAGCCTGAGGATCAATTTACAACCTGTATTTCTGGCCAGTTTAACGACCGCGATTGGCTTTTTAATGATGAACTTTTCAGACGTCCCTCCTTTCAGACATTTGGGCAATTTTGTTGCAATTGGTGTCGTTGTTTCTTTCATTATGTCTGTCACATTTTTACCGGCATTGATTTCACTCCTGCCTGTTAAGGTAACGAAAAAAAAGGATGACCATGATAGGCTCATGGAAAAACTAGGCGACTTTGTCGTGCGCAGACGCTCAATTCTTTTCTGGGGAATGTGTGGCTTGATTCTTGTATTGCTCACAGGATTGCCCCGTAATCAATTGAATGACATATTTGTTCACTACTTTGATGAAACAATCGATTTCAGGGTCGATTCTGATTTCACGACAGACAATCTGACCGGGATTTACAATATTGAATATTCACTGGACTCCGGCGAACCGGGGGGTATCAGCAATCCTGAATATTTAAAAGATGTTGAAGCGTTTGCTAATTGGTTCCGACAACAACCGGAAATCCTGCATGTAAATACTTATACAGATATCAGCAAACGCTTAAATAAAAATATGCATGGTGATGATCCTGCCATGTATAAAATACCGCAAGAAAGAAATCTGTCAGCACAGTATCTTCTGCTCTACGAAATGTCATTACCATACGGACTCGATCTGAATAACCAGATCAACGTTGACAAATCTGCCATACGGCTCACAACTACACTCAAAACCTTATCTTCGAATGAATTGATATCAATCGAAGAACGTGCTGAGGCCTGGTTGATTAACAACGCGCCAAATATTAAATCTGGTCATGGTACTGGAACATCGCTTATGTTTGCGCACATCGGCAAGAGAAATATTATAAGTATGCTTTATGGTACAACCTTGGCGCTGATATTAATTTCATTGGTACTTATTATTGCATTGCGTTCATTCAAGATAGGCCTTGTTAGTCTAATACCAAATTTGGTCCCCGCAGCAATGGGGTTTGGCTTATGGGGTTATTTGGTAGGTGAAATAGGCCTGTCACTTTCGGTGGTGTCGACAATGACACTCGGTATCGTGGTAGATGATACGGTTCACTTCTTAAGTAAATACCTCCGTGCTCGTCGAGAAAAGCTTTTGAATCCTGAAGACGCCGTCAGATATGCCTTTGTGACAGTGGGTCGCGCACTATTGATTACCTCTGTTGTCCTTGTGGCAGGGTTCCTCATACTTGCAACATCCGCTTTTCAGTTGAACTCAGCCATGGGCTTACTCACTGCAATCGTCATCATTCTGGCATTATTGGCAGACTTCCTGTTCCTGCCACCACTTTTGATCAAAATAGAGGAGAAATTCAATGCAAAAAAATTGCTTTCTGCCAATACTGCTACTGATTCTACCACTGCATAATGCGAGTGCGGAAACAGCGGAAGAAAAAGGACTCGCGATTGCAGTAGAAGCTGACAAACGTGACACAGGCTGGGTTGATCAAACGGCCGATCTTGAAATGATACTCACGAACAGGCATGGCGAAAGCAGTCGACGAACCATGAGACTCAAGTCGCTTGAGGTCGACGGTGACGGCGATAAAAGTTTGACAATTTTTGATAACCCGAGAGATATCAAAGGCACCGCCTTTTTAAGTCATACCCACGCACTAAAACCGGATGATCAATGGCTTTATCTCCCTGCTTTAAAAAGAATTAAACGTATATCTTCTGCAAATAAATCAGGTCCCTTTGTGGGTAGTGAATTTGCCTATGAAGATTTGTCCTCTCAGGAAGTGGAAAAATATACATATAAATGGTTACGTGACGAGGCGATAGATGGTCATGACGTATTTGTCATTGAACGTTTCCCCCAATATAAAAATTCAGGTTATACAAGACAAATTTCATGGATGGATAAAGAGATGTATCAGCCGCGCAAAGTTGAATTTTATGATCGCAAAAACACCTTGTTAAAAACACTGGTTTCCTCTAATTATGAACGGTATCTCGATCAATACTGGCGACCAGGTAAAATGGAAATGGTGAATCACCAGACAGGAAAACGAACAGACTTAATTTGGAAAAATTATCAGTACAAAAATGAATTGGGTGATCGTGATTTTGATCGCAATACACTAAAAAGGGCCAGGTAATATATACGGTGATTTATCAGTTAAGTATCAGGCGAACAGAAAGGCTTTATGATCCAGTTCTTATGTTTCACATTTCATGATTCAGGAAAAGCTAACCCATCTTGTCGGTATTTTCTTGCTTGCAAATATTTTTAGCATCACACACTCTTTCAATGTTTCAGCGGGAGAATGGAGTGGTTATCTGGGGACAGAATTTCGATATTTCACACAAGATCCGCGGGATCCAAGACAACATGATAGGAATCTCTCCCTGGTGTTTGAGCCCGAGTATTATCACGAATGGGATAAAGGGAGTCAGAGTCTAGCCTTTGTACCATTTTTTCGTTTGGATCAACATGATAATGAGCGTACCCATTTTGATATCCGCGAATTGACCTGGTTAAAGGTAGCAGAAAACTGGGAATTAAGAGTAGGTCTTCGTAAGGTCTTCTGGGGCGTCACTGAATTTCAACATTTGGTTGACATCATTAACCAAACCGATCTGGTTGAAAATATTGATACTGAAGACAAGCGAGGTCAGCCGATGATCAATCTTGCCTTGATTTATGACTGGGGGACTATCGATTTATTTATTTTGCCCTACTTCAGGGAGCGCACGTTCCCCGGTATAGATGGTCGCCCCAGAACTCAACCTGTGGTCGATGAGAGTTTATCAAAATACGAATCTTCAGCAAAAGAAAAACATATTGATTTTGCCATTCGTTACTCTCATTACTTTGGAGATTGGGATATTGGTGTTGCACATTTCTATGGCACCAGCCGTGATCCAAGATCGTTCCCCACGGTCAATCGCTCTGGTACGCCGGTTTTAGCACCTTTTTATGACATCATCAATCAAACATCGATTGATCTACAGGCAACCAAAGGCAATATGCTTTGGAAACTTGAAGCGCTACACCGCAGTGGTCAGGGAGAAACGTATAATGCTGTGGCTGGCGGCTTTGAATATACCTTTGTGGGTATCTTCGGTAGCGCGATTGACCTTGGTGTGCTTGGTGAGTATCACTATGATGGTCGCGGTGAAGACGCACTAACTTTTTTTGAAGATGACATAGGCACAGGAATGCGTTTTGCGTTTAATGATGCACAATCTAGCGAAGCATTATTGGGACTCATCTGGGATAGAGACACGAAGGGTAAATTTTTAAATATCGAAGCCAGTAGACGAATTAGTGATCACTGGCTTCTGGAAATGGATGCTAAATTCCTTTTTGACCAGTCACCCTCTGATCCAGCTTTTGCCTTCAGTCGTGATGATTATCTAGAGCTGTTTTTAACTTATAATTTCTGAGTCTGCTATATATTATCTCAGGTTTGCAAAACAATTTATGCTCGCGTTTAGAATTTTTGAAATAACATTCCCTATATTATCGATTGTTGGTATTGGTATTCTCTATGGATATTTTTTCAGACCGGACATGGCATTGCCAAACCGAATCAATATGGATGTATTTATCCCAGCGTTATTATTTTCCGTATTAACGGATAAGGCCGGAGAAGCTAATTTATTTGGTCAATTAAGTCTGGGGATTACATTAATTATTTTGTTATCTGGCCTGATCTCCTGGCCCCTGGCGAAAGTGCTAGATATTGATTTCAAAACTTTATCACCGCCAGTCATGTTTGGTAATGCCGGAAACCTGGGACTGCCACTCATGGTATTGGCCTTTGGTGATGAAGCGCTGCCTTTTGCTGTAGTAATGTTCATTGTCTGTAATTTTTTCCATGTGACGATCGGGAGTTACCTGCTGGATAAACATGCCCATATCTTAAAGGTATTCTTATCACCCATGCTGCTGGCAACGTTCCTTGCATTATCACTAAGTTATTTTGATGTTGGGGTACATGAAATAATTCTGCAGCCAGTCAGGATGCTAGGTAAGATCTGCGTCCCTCTCATGCTGTTTGCATTGGGAGTCCGACTGATTGACACCGAGTTTTCTGAATGGCGCATTGGTCTGTTAGCTGGGGTGATGGCACCTCTGAGTGGTGTTACAATTTATTTCGTCCTGGCGCCCTGGCTGGATTTATCTAAAACACAGGAAGGTGTCTTATTCCTGTTCGCAATATTACCTCCCGCCGTGATGAATTATATGTTCGCCGAGCACTTTGATCAGGAACCTGGTCGTGTAGCGTCCATGGTGTTATTTGGCAACGCGCTTGCAATACTGACCATCCCGCTGGCACTGATATATGCATTACCAAGATTTACCTGATTGAAAATCAATTTTATGGTTTACTTGTTATGTCTTATTCTCCATGGCTTCCTTCAATGATAAGTATTTCTGCAATCCCAATATTTCTTTTATCTCATCAAAGTCAACCATCTTATCAATCAAAGATTGTGTATGACCGTCTCTTTTGAATACGTCAGCCATTTCCCGCATGGCCTTTGCGGTTAATAATATGGAATCAATTGGATTCACCACGATCTTAAAGCCCATTTCTTCCAGTTCTGCCGCTGACAGGATAGGTGTTTTACCAAAAGTCAGCATATTGACGAATTTCGGATATTCAACGCGTTTGCATATATCTTCCAATTCATCCACTGATAATGGCGCTTCAATAAAGGCAATATCTGCACCTGCATCACAATAACGATTCACACGATCAATCGCATCATCAAGCCCATCCGTCTCTCTTGAGTCGGTTCTTGCGATAAAAAAGAAATCAGGGTCATTCCTCGCCTCAATTGCCGCCTTAAACTTAAGCACCATATCCTCTGCAGGAATCACCTGTTTATCACCAAAATGCCCACATCGTTTGGGAAATACTTGATCTTCCAGAATAATACCGGCGGCCCCTGCCCCCTCAAACTCGTGCACACAACGCATGACATTATGTAAATCACCATGACCTGTATCTGCATCTGCCACAAGAGGTATCGCAAGTCGATGAGCCATTCGTCTGGTCGCATCCACCATCTCAGACATGCCTACAAAATTGATATCCGGTAATCCAAACAGGCTGGCACTGGTGCCGAACCCTCCGATGAACACAGTATCAAAGCCAGCTTGTTCAGCCAGAAGCGCCGACAAAACATCATGCACACCCAGCGTGGAAATAATCCCGGGTTTTTCCATTAATTCACGGAATTGTCTGGGCATGGTTTTCTGTTGTGACATAAATCACCTCCTGGCTAGCTTGTGATCTTTACATAAAATTAGCAGGTGCAGATTTTTGCCACGCCTCTAATGACTCGATATCCGCATACCAACGTAGTATCTGTTCAAAGTTATCGATGGGCATGTGCGCTGCTTCAATGTAGTCCAGAAAAGAGCCGACGGCATAATCTGCCAATGTAATATTGTCACCAACCAGCCACTTCCTGTTTTTGAGATGATTATCTAATACATCTGCGAAGCGCGAAAATAACTCGTCACCCTTTTTAAGCTCATCAGGATCAGGATCCCCCAGCTTGAGTAATTTTTTGAGTAGATATTCAAAAACATAAACACCGCAGGCTGGGCTCCAGTGTGCAATATTCCAGTGCAGCCATCGATTGATATCTGCCTGCACCTTGATATCGTCGGAATAAAGTGTATGACCGGATTCTTTATTGGCTAAATATTGCATAATCGCTGTGGACTCCCATAGCGTGAAACCATCGTCATCAACAAATACAGGGATCTTGTGGTTTGGATTCAGTGCAACAAAATCAGGGTTCATATGCTCACCTTTGGGTAGAGATACATTAATTAGCTCGGGTTCTAGACCAAGATGGTAGGCAACTGCCAATACACGACGTGAATTCGGTGACGGAGGAAAATGATAAAGCTTCATTACACTGCCCCTTAGTTATTTTCGACGACTATCACTATAATAGAATAATATTAAAATTGAAGGGGTATTCAAATGAGTGAAGCAAAGAAAGGCAGCATGATAATGGGCATGATCTGGATGTTAATTCTTTCGATTTTACTCTTATGGTTGCCTGCATTTGGTCCGCTGATTGCCGGTATTGTCGGCGGCAAGATTGCAGGTGGCGTTGGTTCAGGAATTCTTGCCGCACTATTACCAGGGATATTGCTGGCCGTAGGTCTTCTTGTTGGTGGAACAATGCTCACGGCACTGCCAGTTGTAGGCGCGGTGATTGCCGGAGGCGGATTACTCCTTTATCTATTTTATATTCCCCCTCTTTTAATCGGTGCTCTAATTGGAGGATTAATGGCCTAAGAAACAAATATCCGGGTATGACAGTTCATGAGTGTTATAAAAGATTAAGTTGCTCATCCCCGGAGAATTGATGAATTTTGGGTTGATTAATCATTTCAAGTTTTGAAACACTCACGCCCAATAATCGTACCTTACGTGCACCCGCTTCTGTTTTCTGAAGCAACTGTCCCAATATACCCATCATCTCGTCAGCACCCTTTACCGAATTTTCTCTGGTAACACACCGTGTGACCAATACAAAATCACTGTATTTAACTTTCAGAGTGACAGTTTTTGCAGAAAATCCCTTTTCATTTAATTTCAACAAAACTTTTTCGGATAAATAATTCAGTTTATTTAACATGACATCAACATCAGCTAAATCTTCCTGAAAGGTCGTTTCACAGCCAATTGATTTCCGAATTCGATTGTTTCTTACCGGTCGATGGTCTATCCCTCGAGAAATTTGAAAATAATACCGACCGGACTTGCCAAACTTACCGACCAATGCATTTTCTGACCATCTTTTCAAATCGGCGCCAGTATATATTTTTAATGCCTTCATCTTCGCTTCAGTTGCCTTGCCAATACCGTGAAATCTCCTGACCTCAAGTTGTTCAACAAACTTTTCACCCTGGTCTGGCGTAATCAAATAAAAACCATCTGGTTTATCCATATCTGAAGCAATCTTTGCAAGAAATTTGTTATAAGAAACGCCAGCAGATGCCGTGAGTTCAGTTTCCTCTTTGATTGTCTTTTTAATTGACCGTGCAATGAGCGTGGCCGATCCCTGAAATTCCGTACACTCAGTCACATCCAGATAAGCTTCATCCAGAGAAAGTGGCTCAACCAGATCTGTGTAACGTTTAAAAATAGACTGTATTTCAGTGGAGACTTCCCTGTAGATGTCGATACGGGGTCGTATAAAAATTGCCCAGGGGCATAATCTATATGCCCTCGAACTTGGCATCGCTGAGTGAATACCAAATTGTCGGGCTTCATAGCTACATGCGGCCACAACACCGCGTTTATCTGGTAAACCACCAACAATCAAAGGCTTGCCCTGGTATTCGGGGTGATCACGCTGCTCGACAGAGGCAAAAAATGCGTCCATATCGATATGAATGATCTTACGGTTTTCCACGATATATAGTATATTTGTCATCGCTTAACACTACAATTTGTATCAGACTAGTCACTGATACGGGAGCAGTCGCATTGAAGAAGATTCATATCCTTAGCTTTTCAGTCTTATTTTTAACTATCCAGCCTTCTTTCGCAGACATGAACACAGCCAACGATGCACTGGCTCGCGGTGATCATGCCGCTGCCGCTGCCGAGTTTCAAAAGCTCGCTGAGCAGGGGGATAAAAAGGCACAGGCTCATTTGGGCTACATGTATTACGTTGGTGAAGGCGTTGAGCAGGATTATGCAAAGGCCGTTAAGTGGTATAAAAAAGCGGCAATTCTTGGCGATAAGGATTCTCAATATAATCTTGCTGTTGCCTACGCATTTGGTGAAGGCGCAAAACAGGACTATAAAGAAGCGTTTCATTGGTACAGGCGCGCTGCAGAACAAAATCACATCGTAGCGCAATATAGTATCGGCATCTCCTACGCTTATGGCGAAGGCATCGCCCAAAACCCGGAATTGGCTGCAGAATGGTTCACAAAATCAGCAGATCAGGGTTATGAACGTGCCCAGATATTACTCGGTAGTCTTTACCACACGGGAGATGGGGTTGAAAAAGATTACCAGAAAGCAGCATTCTGGTATCGCAAGGCAGCAGACAGAGGTAATTCCGCAGCACAATATAATCTTGGCACCTTGTATCGTGCCGGCCATGGTGTGAAGCAGGATTATAACCAGGCGGTACGATGGTTTCGTCTGTCCGCAGACCAAGGGTATGCAGCAGCACAAAATGAGCTGGCGAGCATGGAAAGAGCGATCGCTGGTGCAAATAGGCCTGCGCCAGTAGCTGCTCCCGAAATAGAAACAGCACCTGCCCAAGCAAAAACAGACGTGGCAGAAATTGTTGAAAAAACAACAGATTCAATTCCAACCTTGTCAAAATCTGTGCCTGCATCAGTTGAGTCTGAAATAACCACCGAAGAAGAACGGGCACCCGCGGCGGAAGCCGTTGAA
>CAYRXP010000016.1:0-4717 GCA_964428145.1 uncultured Enterobacteriaceae bacterium | reverse complement strand
TGAGTCTGAAATAACCACCGAAGAAGAACGGGCACCCGCGGCGGAAGCCGTTGAACAGGCAACTGTTGCAGTGTCGGCAGTAGAAGAAAAACCAAAAAGGGGTTTCTTCTCCAGACTTTTTGGCAAAAAAGACACCCCTGAGGAAAAACTTGTAGAAGATTTGCAAGCCCCTGAAGTCATCGAAGAGTCGCTCGATGAACCATCAAAAGTAATTGCCTATGCAGCTGATTCTGCCCCTGTGGGACAGCAACTTGAGACTTCACACGAAAGCGAAATAACAGAGTCACAAAAGCAATCTGATACCGCTGCAGGTCAACTACCCGCAGATATTTCTTCGGGAGATGTTACTTTGGCCGAATCAGATTCAGCTGATGGGGTTGAAACTGAGACAACAATAGAAGAAATCTCAGAGGTGGAAGCACCAAAGAAGGGCTTTTTCAGCAGCTTATTTGGTACCGATGAGCAAGAAAAAAATAAAACAGGAGAAAATGCAGACACAGCAAAAACCATTGAGATTGACGAATCAGACGAAGTTATCGTCATTGCAAAATTGGAAGAACCTGATCTAGACGAGATCAGGCAACGTGAATATGAAGAAGCATTCATCGACAGCATTGAGGTCGTGCCTGATCTGGAGGATATCAGGAGCGCGTCAGATTTACAGCCACTGGCGGTACAGGGAGATTTAGATGCACAGTTTCAACTCGGCACCCTTTTTTACCAGGGCAAGGGTGTTCAGCAAGATTATACGCAAGCATTCCTCTGGTATCGCCGTGCGGCGCAACAGGGTAATTCAGATGCGCAATATAGTCTCGGAAATATGTACTTGATGGGCGAAGGGATTAAACAGGATGATTATCAAGCAAGACAATGGTACGAAAAAGCTGCAGAACAAGGTCATGAAAGTGCGCAACATAATCTTGAAAGTCTGCAACGGATTGCAACAGCAGAACTGGAACCAGAGTCTGATTATGATCGGCAAGATAATCTATTGCCGGAACAGGATGAAGATGACACTCAGGAAGAATCCCTTCAAGAAGAGACCGAGGACAAGAGAGGTTTTTTCAGTAAATTATTTGGAAAAGATGATGATGAGGAAGATAAATCAATTGTCACTGATGAAGAGGTAGAGGAAACCGGACTTAGCAATGATCAGATATCAGTTGATAACACGGAAAGCACCCGTGACTCAGCTAAAAGCATCTATGAAAAGGGACTTGCCTACGAATTTGGTGAGGGTGTCGTGCAAAGTTACGGTACCGCCTTTGAATATTTTAAAAATTCAGCCGAACAAAACCATGCACCAGCTCAATATAAAATGGGACTTGCCTATGCTTATGGACAGGGCACCGAAAAAGATCCTGTAGCAGCTGCTGATTGGTATCAAAAATCAGCCAAGCAGGGTTACGCCCTGGCTCAAAGGACATTGGGCACGCTCTATATGGCTGGAGATGGCGTCGAACAGAATAAACCGCTTGCCCTGGCCTGGTACGATATTCTTGCCGATGGTGGTAACGTCATGGATATTCACAGACGCGATTCTCTCAAAGAGAAATTGACCCCTGATGAGATAGATGAAGCAAGCGAGTTGAAACGAGAATTATCAAACTGATTCATAAACCTCTCACCGTAATTTAATTTTAATTTCAGTATCCATAATCGGTTCTGACAGGAACTATAGCAAGATATTAAAGTCTATCGACACTATGGAAAAAAGAACATATTTTTCGACATAAATGAAATCCAAAATCGCATTAATCTGCCTGATTGCTTTCCTTGTTTTTATCTTCTTTTATTTCGGTTTTCATCAATATGCAAATCTAGAATTTTTAAAAACACAACAAACGACTATCACCAAATACAATGCCTCTTATCCTTTATATACGGCATTAATATTTTTCATTACCTATATTGCTGTTACAGGCTTGTCACTGCCGGGGGCAGCAATCATGACTCTGACCGGCGGTGCCATATTCGGCTTACTCAAGGGAACATTGCTGGTTTCTTTCGCATCCACGATAGGCGCCACGCTTGCCTTTCTGGCCTCACGCTATCTGTTCAGAAAATCATTACAACAAAGATTCGCAACAAGATTACAGGTGATTAACCAGGGGATTGAAAAAGATGGCGCATTTTATTTATTTACACTGCGTCTGGTTCCTGCATTCCCGTTTTTTATCATCAACATAGTGATGGGTTTGACACCGATAAAAACCCTGACCTTTTTCCTTGTCAGCCAGATAGGTATGTTGGCCGGCACGATTGTCTATGTAAATGCGGGGACACAACTTGCACAAATTGGCACACTAAAAGATATTTTTTCGCCAGAATTAATTATTTCGTTCACCCTACTCGGTGTTTTTCCGCTGATTACCAAAAAAATTATTGATTTTATTCAGTTACGACGACAAGCGAGAAACCAAAAATATAAATCTGAAACTTTATGAAAAAAACATTTAAAAGGCCGAAAAAATTTGACCGCAATCTGATTGTATTGGGTGCGGGTTCTGCAGGTCTGGTAACTGCCTATATTGCTGCAGCTGTAAAAGCCAAAGTGACCTTGATTGAAAAAAACAAGATGGGTGGTGATTGCTTGTATACAGGCTGTGTTCCGTCGAAAGCCCTTATAAGATCAGCAAAGTTTCTTGCGCATGCTCGGCGTGCCGATGAATTCGGATTCAAATCCGCTAACGTTGAGTTCAATTTTGCAGATATTATGCAACGCGTTCAACGTGTCATTAAAACCATCGAACCCCATGATTCGATTGAGCGTTATACAGAACTTGGCGTTGAATGTATCACGGGTGAAGCAAAAATCACTTCCCCATGGACAGTTGAGGTCAATGGCAAGACCTTAACGACACGAAATATCGTCATCGCCGCTGGTGCACATCCATTTGTACCGCCTATTACTGGTATTGAAGATGTCAACTACTACACCTCAGATACGATATGGGAATTAAGGGAGTTACCTGAAAGGCTTATCGTACTCGGTGGTGGCCCGGTTGGCAGCGAATTAACACAATGTTTCACACGTTTTGGCAGTCATGTTTCACAAATTGAAATGTTACCCCGATTACTGAACCGTGAAGATGAAGAAATCTCGGAGATGGTTATGCAACGTTTCAGGGAAGAAGGTGTTTCCGTTCTGACAAACCATAAAGCAAAGAAATTCCTGCTTGAAAATGGCGAGAATATTCTGATTTGTGAACATCAGGGGAAGGATATTCGTATTCCGTTTGATGGACTATTAGTCGCAGTTGGTCGTACCGCCAACACCACGGGCTATGGATTGGAAGATTTGGGTATACCGACAACAGACACCAGGACGATTGAAACAAATAAGTTTCTACAAACATCATACCCGAATATTTTTGCATGCGGTGACGTTGCCGGGCCATTTCAATTTACACATACGGCTGCACATCAGGCATGGTATGCCGCGGTAAATGCCCTGTTTGGTAATTTTAAAAAATTTAGCGTGGATTATTCGGTCATCCCATGGGCAACATTTACCGATCCTGAAGTTGCGCGCGTTGGCTTAAATGAAATAGAAGCTAAAGATAAAAATGTTCCATATGAAGTGACCACATATGAGATAGACGATCTTGATCGCGCTATTACCGATGAAGAAGCACATGGCCTGATAAAGGTGCTAACAGTCCCGGGGAAAGATAAAATCTTAGGAGTCACCATCGTGGGAGAGCATGCAGGTGATTTAATCGCTGAGTACGTCGGTGCAATGCGAAACAAAATTGGTCTCAATAAAATATTGGGCACGATTCACATTTACCCAACATTGGCAGAAGCAAACAAACATGTCGCAGGTAACTGGAAAAAGTCTCACGCACCTGAACAATTACTTAAGTTGGTAGAAAAATTCCATACATGGAGAAGAAGCTAGAAAACATTATTTTCCTGACCTACTCTCTTGTTTCCCCTTCATGTAAGCCTTCCATATCTTCATGAATAATCACTTCTGCATTTGGAAATGCCTTACATATTTCAATCTCCACCGCATTGGCAATTTGATGTGCTTCTTTAAGCTTTAGCTCACCATCCATTTCCAGATGTAGTTGAAAAAAATATTGTCTCCCGGATGAACGCGTCCTGAGTTCATGCAAATTGAGTACTTCTGGATGTTGCAATGCTATGGCTTTAATTTCCTCCCGCACCTCATCCGGTAATTCCTGATCCATAAGTTGCGCCAGTGATTGTTTGCCAATTACCCATGCACTTCTAAGAATATAGAGCGCAATCATGAGTGCAAAAATAGGGTCCGCCATCTGCCAGTCGAGATAGATACTTAAGATTAATGCGACGATGACACTTAAATTAAGTAACAGATCTCCAACGTAATGTAGTGAATCAGCAGTAATGGCGATTGAACCTGTCTTTTTAACGACGTAACGCTGAAATTTCACCAACAATGCCGTTAGGGCGATGGTAATCAGCATCACACCAATCCCGACCATGCCATTTTCGAGTGCTTGCTGGTGAGAAAACCGATTGATTGCCTCAAAGATCAGGAACAAAGCTGAACCGACAATAAACGCAGCCTGCGCCAGCCCGGCGATTGCTTCTGCCTTACCATGTCCATAACGGTGATCATGATCTGCGGGAACCAATGCATGTCTGACAGCAAACAGGTTTATTCCTGAAGCAATAAAATCCAGGAATGAATCAATCAAACTGGAAAGAATCGCCACAGATCCTG
>CAYRXP010000015.1:0-14828 GCA_964428145.1 uncultured Enterobacteriaceae bacterium | reverse complement strand
TTTCAAGAGCGAATAGTGAGGCACGGAGTTTGACCTGAATTTCATCGGTTTCATTTTCAATGACGTGGAGTTCAGCGATCATTTGTGTGACGCGTTTTACCTCATCACCGCGAAAACCGGTCACGACCAGTTCATCCAGTTCATTGATGGCAATCTGTGCTTGCTTTGTGGCGTCAATACAGCGCTGTAAGAAGGCCATGAAATCATCCGAGAGCGCACTTGGGATGGCCATCTTACGGCCGAGGGTGAGCCCGGAAATATCTTTAGCCCGATTCGCAATCAGATCCTGCAAATCCAGAACCTGAAGAATATCTCTTCGGTCGACAGGCATAAATAAACTTGTCGGCAGGTGCATGCGTAACTCGTTCTTGGTGTCATCGGCCTCTCCTTCAAGAGAAGCGAGTTTTTTCTGAACCTTTGTGGCCTCATCCCAATCACCTTTAAAAACTGCTTCAAAGTAAGGAATGAGTTGCTCAACGCAGGCGATAACACTGGCAATATGTTTCTGCAGTGGTGCGACTGGAGAGTTACCAAAGATACGTGAAAAATAACTAGTTCTTGCCATGGGCGTTATTGTATGTATTTTTTTGAAAAATAAATACTTTTTAATCGTTGAAAAATTATCAGTCATCCCCATCTTAGTGAACAAGACAAACACTAGTTAATTAGGAGGTGTGAAATGGCACTTGTAAGATATGAACCCTGGAATTTACTGGATAGACTACAAAAGGAATTCAACCTGCAGAATCTTCTCGATCCGTATGCGAGGGAAGTTGATGGCGAGGATTATTCGAATGTGGTGACCAGTCACTGGCGCCCTGCTGTTGATATCAAAGAGGAAGAAGATCGCTTTGTTATCTATGCGGATTTGCCTGGCGTTGATCCGGATGATATTGAAATCACCATGGAGCAAGGCGTATTAACACTCAAAGGTGAGCGTTCTAAAGAGACAAAGGAAGAACATGAAGGTTATAAACGTGTTGAACGGGTGAATGGGAGTTTCTATCGTCGCTTCAGTTTACCGGATATAGCAGATGCTGAACGCATTGAGGCTAAGGGTAAAAATGGCGTGTTGGAGATCACCCTGCCCAAGCAAGAGAAGGCGAAACCAAAAAGGATTACCGTCAAGAGTTAAACTTGACAGCAAGAATAAGGCGGGCATTGCCCGCCTTTTTTCTGGATTGATATTAATTCGGCAACTTAATAAGCTGCTGGGTTAATATGAACTTTATTCAGGGATACAATTCATAAGTTCATTCGGAGCAGGTTTAGCTACGAATTATTTTAAGGAATATTTATTTAGGGGATTTAGATGGATAAAAATACAGCGAGTTTGGCAATAGGCAAACTATTGATACTTGCATTGAGTTTGATCAGCTCGTCAGTGCTGTCGGTAATACCAGGGGTCGTCGATGGTAAGCAGTTGCCCAGTCTGGCGCCCATGCTGGATCAGGTAACGCCTGCAGTTGTAAACATTGCAACAGAAGGCAAGATCCAGGTCAGGTTAAATCCGCTTTTCTCTGATCCATTTTTTCGTCGATTCTTTAATGTGCCAGATCAACCCATAGAAAGGAAAACACAAAGCCTGGGTTCAGGTGTGATTGTCGATGCCGAACGTGGGTTGGTGCTAACCAATAACCATGTGATTGCCAATGCAGTACAGATCACGGTGACGCTGCGAGATGGCAGACAACTGGAAGCAGAATTAATTGGTACCGATCCTGAAACGGATGTTGCAGTGATCAAGATCCCCTCAGAAGATATAGTTGATATTAAAACAGCAGATTCAGATGAGCTCAGGGTAGGTGATTTTGTTGTCGCGATTGGTAACCCATTTGGTTTAGGACAAACCGTGACCTCTGGTATTGTCAGTGCGCTTAGTCGTAGCGGTTTGGGGATAGAAGGCTACGAGGACTTTATTCAAACAGATGCCTCCATTAATCCCGGGAATTCAGGTGGTGCCCTGGTTAACTTACGAGGAGAACTGGTGGGTATCAATACTGCACTTTTTTCGCAAGGTGGTGGAAATATCGGGATCGGTTTTGCCATACCGATTAATCTGGCGATGCAAATTACGGAACAGTTGTTGGAAAATGGTAAAGTGCAACGTGGTTTTCTTGGGATTTCAACACAAGACTTGAATCCTGCACTGATTGAAGCATTTGGTCTGAAACAGAAAAAAGGCGCTGTCATTACCAGTGTTGTCGAAGATTCCCCCGCAGGTGAAGCGGGGCTTCAACCTGGAGATATATTGATCAAAATAAATGGCCGAGATGTTAAAAATGCAAGTGATGTGCGAAACCGATTTGGCTTGTTGGCTATTGGTGAACAGGTCGTATTTGATATTTTACGCGGCGGCCAAAGCAAGAAAATTACCACAACGGTTACAGCAGAAAAAGAAGAAGTTAGCTCACCTCAAGCGACCAATAAACGGCTGGATGGCGTAATAATCAGCGAACTCGGGAGCGATCATCGTTATTTCGGCAAAGTTGAAGGCATTCATGTGGTCGATGTACAAAGAGGCAGCCCGGCATGGCGGAGCGGATTACGAAAAGGCGATGTCATCACCTCGGTGAATCGTCAAACAGTTAAAGATGTGCAGATGTTTCTCAAAAAGGTGGGTGGAAAAGAAGAGCCCTTGTTACTGAGGATCCTGAGAGGGAATGCCGCTGCGTTTATTGTGATCAAATAACATTTGATCACATAAGATTGATTTAGCTGATATTAATTTACCGCAACTGCAAAGTCAGCTTGCCCCAGATCATATCCCCCATGGGCAGAATAATCAGACAAAATAATTTTCTCCAAAAGATCAACGTCAATATAATTTGCACCGAGTGCGTTACCTGAAAGAACAGTAAAGTGTTCATCAGGTTCGCCTAATTGATCAATGACTAATGAAGCGCCTGTGAAGTCCTCATCGACTGTTAAGGGGTGGGTTGTGATGACTGACTTCATCCCGGCAGCTAGAGCAGCGAGATTACCATTACTTGTATCTTCTATGACGACACAATTCTCAGGTTTTAATCCGATATTGGCCAAAGTATATTGATAAACCGCCGGTGAAGGTTTCTTGTCAGTAACCAGATCACAACTGACCAAAGCATCAAAGTACGATAATGCGGCTCCGCCTAAGGCATTTTTCAGAAGGACTTCAACATTCTCTGTAGAAGTACAGGTGGCAATCGCCATAATGATTCCTTTTTGTTTGGCTTCCTCTATCAAACGCTCCACGCCATTTCGCAGGCCAATATGACCAGCAATTAATTTATCACGATAAATTTCGGATTTGCGTTGATGAAGCTTCAGTGTGTAATCGCGTAAATTTTCTTTCCCCGGAATTTCAAAATTCTGTAACTTAAGGAATTTATAAATGCGTTCCTTGCCTCCGGAGATGGAGAGTAATTGTATGTATTTGGGGACTGACCACTGAAAGGGGATGTCGAATTCCTTGAAGGCCTCGTTGAAGGCCTGACGGTGGGTTTCTTCTGTGGCGGCTAATGTGCCATCCACATCAAAAATTATGGCTTTTAATTCGCGCATATTGTTTGTAAAAAAATCTTTAATTACCTTTCGCTTTCGACGGCTAATATTTGATCAATATAAAGAAAATATTTGATGCGACGCAATAATAGGACATTTTTTCGTGATCGTCTACCTTTATTAAGAGTGATGAATTATTATCGAGTTCAGCCCAATAATTTAGTTAACATCCATCGCTGATCTTTGCAGATGGATTGAGTATGCTTAGCGACCTAATCCTAAACTAACTTTCAAGTTAACTCATACAATTACTATGAATGGACACATCCCGGAGGGCTCGGTAATTTGAGATGGTTAGCTTTGTCATTCGCATATCGTATTCTCCGTCAGATAAGTGCCCACCGATTACAAAACAGCGTGTGCATACTCCGCCGTTGCTTTAACTACTTTTCCTTTGTCGGCGAATCCAACGCCAAGAGATCCAGTCCCTCAATCTCCTGCAACGTCTTACCCGCAATCCCTTCCAAATCCCCGTACATACCGACGGTCGCTTGCATAACACGGTCGATCTGTTCTGTGCGTTTGGCCCATTGTTTGGTAATTGCTTTCTTTTCCTTATCAAGGTCTTCCTGCATGGATGAAAATGCCTCGACGATGGCCTGGACGCGCTGGCGGAAACGCGGACCGGTCAGGTATTGATAGACCATTTCCGCCTTGGTCTGTTGTCCTTCCGTGGCCTGGCGCGCTGCTGCTACTTCTATCAGTGCATGGCGTAGTGTCATGGCAACGGGGATAGTTGTTCTTGGGTGTGTGACCCACACACCATCGATCTGATCGAAGGTCTCCAAATCTTTCGGCAGTGCCTGACTTACAATGATGGCAATTTCCGCTTTCGCGGCATGCTGATCTTTTCTAAGTTTTACCAGCCAGCCATCTGACCAGTTTTTAGTGCGTTTGGATTCCCATAATATCGATCCGCATTGCTGTCCGCCTGCATTGACAACCCGTTGCAATACATCGCCACCAAATTCCCCCTTGGCAACCGGCTCGATGGTGTCAAAAGGAAACTTGCTGCGTAACAGATCCTCAAGCTCCAACTCCTGTACTTCACCCTGTAATTGCTGCGAGCCTTGTTCCGCACGCTGCTTGAGTTCTTCAATCTTTTTCTGCATAGCGGCAATGGTCTGGTCTTTCTCCGCGACCTTCAGTTTCAGTGCTTCTTCGGCCTCTTTTTTTGCTTGCTCGCGTGTTGCCGTCAAGCCTTTTTGTACGCGCTTTTCGACGGTCAAATCTATTTCTCGCTTGGCATCATCCAGTTCACGCTGTTTACGGATGAGTTCGGCCTGCGCCTTCTGGGCTTCTGCCAATTTTCCATCACGTTGTTTCAGGACATCCTGAAGATCAGTGATTTCTTTGGTCTTTTGTTCTAAATCGGTTGCCGCAAGCAGTTTTGCCTTCTTTGCTTCTTCCCCGGCTATTCTGTTGCGGTCTTTCTTTAATTGCTCTGCAACCTGATTGGCCACCTGTTCATCAAGCTTGATTTTTTCATCCGCCAGGTGTTTCTCTTTATCTTTTATGTCTTGCTCACGTTTGGCAACATCACTGTCTTTCCGGCTTAATAATTCCTCATACTGCTGACGAGTGGTCTCGATTAACGGCGCAACGAGTGACTCCGTAAGTTTGATCTCGGTTTTGCATTTGGGACAGGTTATGGTTGGTTCTGTCATATTTATCTCCCTATTGATCACCATCACCCCTCAGGAAATTCCCTTGGGACAGACCCAGTTATATATATATAATATATTCAGACCAGAAATTTTGTACCTTTAAAGTACGTTTTTTCCATTTACCATGTTCATTTTACCTGACATGTGCAATGTATTCACTCGTCACTCGACCTGATCTCCACCCGTCTGTTCATTTCGAGAACGGCAGGGTGAGAAACCTAGTCGTTTAGACCCACTTTATATCCTGTAACATAAGATTCCTCACATTCGTTCGGAATGACAAGAAGTAAATGTGGCAAGCTCCCTCTCTGCCTCAGTTTGGGACAGGATTCAGAATGACGGCATAAGAGTGTGGATATGAAGTTTCTATTTTATCTGGACCTGTTCAGGAGGAACCGAGTGGTTTAACGTCTTAGAAAGATTATCCATCTGTAAAAATTCAGAATACTGGCGAGTGATGCAGCGAGATAGGTAAGTGCTGCGGCTGTCAATATCCTTTTTGCGATGGGGATGGCGGATTCGGGTATATATTTTCCAGCAATTAATACAGGCAGTGCTCGTTTGAAACTGGCATCCAATTCTACGGGCAAAGTGATCAGGTGAACTAGTACAGGCAAAATCAAAATGGTCAATCCACAGGCAAGTGTGAATATGCCTACGGGGGGGGAACGCGTGAGTAGAGTTAAAAAGGGAAATGCGACCAGCATCATGGCGGCAATCTTCTCTGCAGCCCAGGAGAATCTGGCCATTCGCGAACGTAACGCTAGCGGTTTATATCCGGATTTATGTTGAATGGCATGGCCTATCTCATGGGCGGCGACTGTAATGGCAGTGAGTGATTTCCCATTGAAATTTTCCGGCGAGAGTTTAACAAGCTTGTTTTCCGGATCGTAATAATTTTCGTTTTGCTCACCCTCTTCGACATGAACATCACCGAGTTCGAGTCGTTTGACTAAATGGTCAGCAAGCTCACCACCCGTGCCCGGAAACGCATCAATCTCCACCGCATATTTTTTAAAAATATGTTTCGCCCATAAAGACGGCCCAAATATGAGCAAAATCAGTAGAATTGCAGCTATGCCTAACATCATGATCAGGTGATCTCAGCTTGTGAATGGTTGTTTTCGGTTATACTTCATTGCAATGTGACGAGGACACATTCAGTAATAGTATGTTAATAATCTGGCTCATGGACGGGCCAGCGCGAAGTCAATGCGGACATGCACCACATTGGGAGCATTAAATCCATGCTGGGAAGCGCGGTATTCAATTGTCGAATTTAATAATAACATTAATTGATTATGACACCTCTGGAAAGATATCAGGCGGATTTATTGCGCGAAGTATTTTATACAGATCCAGCGCAGGAAAATGCTGTGCGCCATACACAGAGACTTTTCGACGATCTTCTGACTGATGGCAACAATGAAAACAGCTTCCTTGAAAAGATCAGACAAAAATTCCAGAGAGATAAAACAAACTTTATCAAGGGATTATATTTTTGGGGAGGGGTTGGACGAGGTAAAACCTATATCATTGATTCCTTTTATGACTGCCTGCCCTTTAAAGAAAAACAACGCATCCACTTTCATCGTTTTATGCAAATGGTGCATGCACAATTAAGAAACCTCAACGAAGTGTCTGATCCATTACTCACCGTGGCAGACAACATTGCATCAGAAACCGAGGTTCTGTGTTTTGACGAATTTCATGTGTCCAATATTACGGATGCCATGTTGCTGAGTGGTTTGCTCAAGGCATTGTTTGAACGAGGTGTTGTACTGGTTACAACTTCCAACGAAGCACCGGATCAATTGTACTGGGATGGTTTGCAAAGAGAACGATTTCTGCCCGCGATCGAATTGATAAAAGAATATACGGAAGTCGTGAATGTGGATTCAGGTGTTGATTATCGCTTACGTTTTCTGGATAAGGCGGAAATTTACCATTCGCCGCTGGATGATAAAGCAATGGCATTGCTGGGAATAAATTTCAATCACATCGCGCCAAATGAAGTCACAGAGGGCTTACCGATTGAAATTGAAGGCCGAATGATTCAAACAATTCGCCATGCAGATGGCGTGGTCTGGTTTGATTTCGATGCCATATGTGATGGCCCGAGAGGGCCTGCCGACTATATTGAGATCGCCAGATTATTTCAAACAGTTCTGATATCCGATATTCCTGTTATGGATGAAATGACGAATGACAAAGCCAGGCGATTTATGACGTTGATAGATGAATTCTATGATCGAAACGTTAAACTGATCGTCACTGCAGCGGCTAAACCCTCAGGGCTCTATTGCGGTAAACGGCTGAGCAAGCTATTTTTGAGAACCATCAGTCGCCTAGAAGAGATGCACACGCACGATTACTTGGCAAAACAGCACATCCCTTAATACTAATATAAATCAATAAGTTACATTATATACTTGACTTAGTTGATTAGATAAACTATATAACTTATAAAGATCCAGTAATTTACTGATATTTAAGGCTTATTTTGGGCTTTACCTTGAATTCTTTAGTAATGCATCTGTCAAAAACGACAGATAGCTTTTTGGGGAGAAATGATTTTGAATGTTGTATTGTCAACCGATGGATTAGATTTGGAAGAGCGGCAGATGGTCGAATTATTAGAATGTCGTTATGGTGACGGCATGGTCTATCTTCCTAGGACAAGACCCAGGCAATTGTTATCCATCGCTAAAAATGGCGGATTTATTGATGCCGAAGGTTATCTCACGCGAAAAGGGCGAATTCTTCTTGCGCGCTATTTTTAGAACCTTTCTTTGTTGCAGTAAGATAAGGAGTCTCTACTCCTTTTAGATCAGTCCCAGCCGGCTCAACCTTTGCTGGATTTAATTCTTGCGAAATACAAATTATTCGTCTTTAACCTTTCATAGTTGCTCTCTGTTCACTATCCTCTCTGAAATACAGATAAAAATATGGCTATACAATAGCCCATCCTGATCTATTTATGGCGCGCCAAAGGCGGCACAAGTTCGGCCTTTGGCTTACGCGGCTTGCTATCTCGTCGGGGGCGTTTTTGCCTCGATATTAACCAGACAACAAATATTATCGGGATAATGGTTTGCCTCGTGGCTTACAATATAAAAAAAGAATGAATAAAAATGTTTGAGGAAGAGAAAGATGGCTAGCTACAGTACTGAAGATATTCGAAATATCGTGCTTGTCGGTCATGCTGATTCAGGCAAGACCACGTTGATTGAAGCAATGTTAAACAGATCGGGTGCTATCAGCGGTGAGGGTTCTATTGAAAGGGGCAGTACAGTCAGTGATTTTGATCCGCAGGAAAAAACACTCGGGCATTCACTGTACAGCACCATTGTCAGTATGGATTACCATGGTGGCCACATCAATCTGATTGATACACCAGGATATCCAGATTTTATGGGCCGTGCCCTGGCGGTACTGCCAGCGGTGGAGACCTGTGCGGTAGTGATAAATGCACAAACAGGTATCGAGATGGTGACCCGCCGTATGATGGAGGTTGCAAAAAACAGGGATTTGGATCGACTGATTATTATTAATAAGATAGATGCCGAGCAAGTCGATTTAGCAAGTTTAATGACACAGATTAAGGAAGCATTCGGCAGTGAATGTTTGCCGATTAATCTTCCTGCTGAAAATAATCAAAAAGTTATCGACTGCTTCTTTAGTCCGTCCGGGGATAAGACAGATTTCTCTTCTGTGGCAGAGGCGCATACACACATTGTTGATCAGGTGGTCGAGCTCGATGAAGATTTAATGGAGATTTATCTGGAGCAGGGCCAGGAAATCAGTCCAGAACAATTACATGATCCTTTTGAACAGTCACTCAGGGAGGGTCATTTGGTTCCCGTATGTTTTGTTTCTGCAAAAACCGGTGCGGGTCTGGATGAGTTGCTGGAAATATTTGCCAGTTTAATGCCAAATCCAAACGAAGGTAATCCACCGCAATTCCTGAAAGGAGAAGGTGAAGACTCAGTACCAATAGAAGTTGTACCGGATTCGGGCAAACATGTATTGGCTCATGTATTCAAGATCAATGTTGATCCATTTATTGGAAAACTTGCCACTTTTCGTATTCATCAGGGGACGATTAACAAGGAGAGTCAATTATTCATTGGCGATGGGCGTAAACCTTTCAAGGTGGGTCATCTTTTCAAGTTACAGGGCAAGGAACATACTGAAGTTGCTTCCGGGATACCTGGTGATATATGTGCGGTGTCTAAGGTTGATGATATTCATTTTGATGCCGTACTACATGATTCCCATGACGAGGATCAACTACATTTACGGTCACTGGATTTTCCTGCCCCCATGTATGGTTTGGCGATCGATGTTAAGAGTCGTGGTGATGAGCAAAAGATTTCTGACGCATTACATAAAATGGTTGAAGAAGATCCCAGTTTGATTGTTGAACATCATGCAAAAATGAATGAGACAGTAATACGCGGTCTGGGGGAATTACACTTGCGTATCATGCTTGATAAATTAAAAGATCACTACAACGTTGATGTCGATACTCGCCCCCCAAGGATTGCCTATCGCGAAACAATCACCATCCATGCAGATGGACATTATCGGCACAAAAAGCAGACAGGTGGTGCAGGTCAATTTGGTGAGGTGTCTTTGAAAGTGGAGCCCCTTCCACGTGGAGGAGGGTTCGAATTCGTGGATAAAGTTGTTGGTGGTGTCATACCGAGACAATTTATTCCTGCCATTGAAAAAGGCATTCAACATGTACTCGATGAAGGAGTGATTGCCGGTTTCCCACTGCAAGATATAAAAGTGACCATTGTTGATGGCAAGCACCATTCAGTGGACTCAAAAGAAGTTGCCTTTGTCGCTGCCGGGAAAAAGGCCTTTATTGCTGCCGTCACTAAGTCAAAACCTGTGGTTCTGGAGCCGATCGTTGATATCACAATTACTGTTCCCAGTCGTGTAATGGGTGATATTACAGCCGATCTGTCGGGAAAAAGAGGGCGTATCAGTAATACTGAAGCGATGGTGGGTGGGTTTACCTTAATCAGTGGTACTGTGCCATTGAGTGAATTAGACAATTACCAATCCAGGCTCAAATCATTTACCGGCGGGACGGGCTCTTTCTCAATTGAATTTAGTCACTATGATCGGGTCCAACCCCGGATACAAAGAGAGTTAGCTTCGGCATACAAGCCGAAGGAGGACGAAGATTAATCATCATGGTGAAGATGATAGAGTGACAACATTTAATAACAATATAGAATAACTATAGTTAAATTAATTCCTTTTAAGTATAAGTGCTTGTTGCTATCTTTTCCAGTAAGATCGAAAATTCCCTTAATCTAATCAGTTACTTATATGGCAGAAAAAGATGTACCAGTACGATCACTACGACCAAAAGATTGTTGACGAGCGCGTAGAACAATTCCGAGATCAGACTCGACGTTATCTTGCAGGAGAATTATCAGAGAATGAATTCAGACCGCTGAGATTGATGAACGGTTTGTATATCCAGACGCATGCTCCCATGTTACGTGTGGATATCCCATATGGTTTATTGTCCTCCAAGCAATTGCGGATGCTCGCTCATATATCCCGTAAGTATGACAAGTGTTATGGTCATATCAGTACACGTCAGAACATACAATACAACTGGCCCAAACTAGAGACTGTCCCTGATATTTTGGCAGACTTGGCCAGTGTACAAATGCACGCCATTCAATCCAGCGGTAACTGTATCCGGAATATTACTTCTGATCAGTTTGCCGGGGTTGCTGAAGATGAAGTGGAAGATCCGAGGCCCTATTGTGAAATATTACGTCAGTGGTCAACTTTCCATCCGGAATTTGCTTATCTACCGCGTAAGTTCAAGTTTGCTGTTTCAGGCGCGACACATGATCGCGCAGCCGTACAGGTGCATGATATTGGATTGTATCTGGTACGTAATGAAGCAGGTGAAGTTGGCTTTAAGGTACTCGTCGGCGGTGGTCTAGGCCGTACTCCCGTCATTGGCAAAGTCATTCGTGAATTTCTTGAAAAGAAACATATGCTTTCCTACATGGAAGCCATCCTGCGTGTCTATAATCGTTTTGGCAGGAGAGACAATATATACAAAGCAAGAATCAAAATTCTGGTCAATGCAACCGGTATCGAAAAATTTGCTGAAATGGTAGAAGCAGAATGGTCATACATTAAAGATTCTGCACTGTTACTGGATCAGAAAGAAATCGATCGTGTTCGCGCACAATTTGCACCTCCTGAATATGATAAAGATGCGGCTGCAGACTCCACCTTTGATGAGTACCTTGCTTCCAACCAGGCCTTTGCTGCATGGGTGGATCGAAATGTAAAGACACATAAAGTTGATGGCTATCGTGCGGTTGTCGTGTCACTCAAGGCACCGACCATCGCCCCTGGAGATGTCACTGATGTGCAGATGGATCGTCTGGCAGATATGATTGACGAATATAGCTTTAGCGAGATAGTCACGACCCATGACCAGAATTTTATTATGCCTCACGTGAAACAGGCTGATCTGTTTCCTTTATGGGAGTCACTTGCCGAACATGGGTTAGCGACACCCAATATCGGATTGTTAACCGATATTATCTGTTGTCCCGGTCTGGATTTTTGCTCACTTGCGAATGCGGGTTCAATTCCAATTGCCAAACAAATCAATGAAAAATTTAACGATATGGATTATCTGCATGATATCGGTGATATCAAGATCAAAATGTCCGGTTGTATGAATGCCTGTGGTCATCATCATGTTGGCCATATAGGTATACTCGGGGTGGATAAGAAGGGTGTTGAATTTTATCAATTGACACTTGGAGGCTCAGCCGAGAATGATGTTTCATTGGGAGATCGCCTTGGGCCCGGCATTGAAAAAGAGAAAGTTGCCGAGACCATAGGCCGTATACTCGATGTCTATGTTGAACAGCGAGAAGAACAAGAATCTTTTCTTGGGACCTATCGCCGTATTGGTATTGACCAGTTCAAGGAAAGAGTTTATTCGAAAAAGAACTTGGATGAGAAGGTCGCAGCCAGTGCAAATTATTAAAGATCAAAAAATTGTTGATGATAGTTGGCAAAGGTTCGTAGAAATAACAGCGGATGAAACCCTTCCCACGGGCGACATTATTGTTCCATTTGCATATTGGCTAGATAACAAAGAAGAATTATTGAAGAGAGATTCAAAGCTTGGGGTAAGCGTTGATGGTGATGACAAAACGGAGGAAGTCGCAAAAGATATTGAACACTTTGATTTGATTGCGCTTGAATTTCCTGCGTTTACTGATGGCCGAGCCTATTCGCATGCATGTCTGCTGCGTGAAAGGTATAACTTTCAAGGGGAATTAAGAGCGGTCGGTGATGTGTTGCGTGATCAACTGTTCTACATGCAACGCTGCGGTATCGATTCTTTTCAGTTAAGAGAAGATAAGGATATGGAAGATGCGTTGAATGCATTTACCGAGATTTCTGTCAAATACCAGACAGCTGCAGATGGCGCTGAGCCTGTTTATAAATACCGTTAGTTATTTATAGGGAATGGCACATCGTATCGTTAAGAAATTTCTAAGAACAGACTAAACGATGACCACCGTCACTGAAGGGCAATTCAATTCTGGATCCGGGTGAAAGCCCTTTACTAGTAAGACAGTATCCCCAGAGCTAGCAAGCTCAAGTTCTCTAGCAACCTTTTTTGCCAGGGCGTGATGATCACCCATATCATCTTCTTCCACCAGCACAGGAATGATACTCCACATCAATGCCATTTTTCTGCATGTGCGCACCCGGCTTGTTATCGCAACTACAGGTGCTGCTGGTCGAGCTGAACTCATGGTTGCAGCTGACATACCCCCCTGTGAAATTACGATGACAGCACGTGCCATCAAATCCCGAGCCAAGCCATTGCTTGCATTTGCCATTGCATCCCATAAAGGCACGGGTACCTTATCAGAGGTGCTTAATCCGGAATCATACTCCCCATGTTGCCAGAGATACGCTTCAGTCTGACGTAGGATACGGTCCATCATGTCTACAGATTCGACAGGAAAGCTACCCGCAGCAGATTCAGCAGACAGCATGACTGCATCTGCCCCAAGAGTCACCGCATAGGAAATATCTGTAACCTCGGCGCGGGTCGGCCTGGCATTTTCAATCATGGATTCCAGCATCTGGGTGGCAACGATGACTGGTTTAAACTTCTGTCTGGCGATGTCTATTAATTGGCTCTGGACCACTGGAACCTGCTCAGGTTTGAGTTCAACCCCCAGATCTCCACGAGCCACCATAATGCCGTCAGCAGCATCAAGAATTCCATGCACATCTTCCAGTGCCTCCGGTTTCTCGATTTTAGCAATGATGTCTGTGCTGGCACCTGCTTTTTTGATAATAGATCTCAGGTCGTTAATGTCAGCCGCACGGCGGACAAAGGATAATGCCATGAAATCTACCCCGAGTTTTAGTGCAAATTGTGCATCTTCACGATCTTTGTCTGTTAAAGAGGGTGCTGAGACATTGACACCGGGCAGATTAATTCCCTTGTTATTTTTCAGGATGCCGCCATAGACAACAGTGCATGAGATTTCAGTTCCATCAACGCCTTCAACTTTTAATTCAAGATTGCCATCGTTAAGCAATATGCGATTTCCGGTTTTGACATCATTTGCCAATGCCTGGTATTGAGAAGGGATCAGACCCGGTTCTCCCTCAACATCACGTGTTGTGACCATAACAGTTGCACCAACTTCCAGTGTAATCTGCCCGTCTTTAAATCTACCTGTGCGGATTTTGGGCCCACATAAATCTGCAAGAATAGCAATGGGCTTACCCAATTCATCGGCAATATTACGCACAAGATTATAGGTATTTTTATGAGAAGCATGTTCACCATGAGACATATTCAGGCGGAACACATTGGCACCGGTTTCAATTAATTTTTTTATGATCTCTGGTGAGTCAGAAGCGGGACCTAGTGTTGCGATGATCTTTGTACGCCTGTTTTTTAACAACTTGATGTCTGTAACAATAGTCATTATTAACCCCGTTTCACTCTGTCGAGCTTTTGTGTCAGTATGAAAGGCACCTTTATTCCATTCTAGCAGAAAGGGAATCCTGAGTTACGCCCTGATTATGAGCCAGTTTGACCTGCTAAAACAAAATCGGTTTTTACCAATATTCTGTACCCAGTTTCTGGGTGCGTTAAATGACAATGTATTCAAAAATGCAATTGTAATACTGATTGCATTTACCCTCGCTGACAAGATTGGTGCCAGTGGCAGTATCCTGGTGATCATCACTGCTGGTATATTTATCCTGCCTTTCTTCCTCTTCTCCGCAACGGCAGGTCAGCTCGCAGATAAATTTGAAAAATCTATGCTGATACGCCGAATCAAGTTAGCGGAAATTATGATCATGTGTATAGCAAGTGTGGGCTTTTATTTCATGAGTGTACCCATATTGCTTACGGTTCTGTTTTTCATGGGAACACAATCTACATTATTCGGCCCGTTGAAATATAGCATTCTTCCACAACACTTATCAGAGGGTGAACTGCTTGGTGGCAACGGTATGATTCAGATGGGGACTTACATGGCCATCCTCCTGGGGACCATTATTGGG
>CAYRXP010000014.1:0-15517 GCA_964428145.1 uncultured Enterobacteriaceae bacterium | reverse complement strand
TAGAAGTAAATGAATTATCCAATTCGCCATCATATTGATTAAGTATCAGGGTCGTAACTTTTATTTCACCGTATTCTATCAGGTTTGATATTGCTGATTTTTGTAAAGGTCCGACAATAAATTCAGCGCCTTCGTTAATGGCCTGTTCGTATATTTCAACCACATTGTCAGCATCAGTACTGTAAATTTTTATGATTGGTTTATCATCTCTCGATTCATACCACGCAGCTAAGAAACCTTCACGTATAGCGATAGAAGCGTCATTGTATTTGCCCCTGAATGGAAGGAGCAGGGCTACCTGTAGTGGCTGTTTCGCTAATTGTCTGGAACTATCAATGATGTCTGGAATGATCTTGTATAGGGCAGGATGATCAGGATATCTTTGTTGCCATGTGATAACTGCAGATTCAAGATTCACCGTATTCTGCAGCATGGTTCTGGTTATGATGGCCAGTTCCAGCCAACTGGTGAGTATTCCGGGGTCTTTAGATCGATATGCATCAAGTTCATCAGGTGACAAACGAGATAAATTTTGCCACAGACTTTGATAGTTCTCAGAAATCGTCTGCGTGTCATCTAGATATGAATTCAAAAGGATGCGTTCTTTAGCTGCAGCAAAGTATTCGTCTTTTCTGTGCAGTACAGTTGCACGTGTATCATGATATTTAGCGAGCACAGGTCGTGGCGTGTCGGCGGGAAGAGCAATGTTTAGCAACATATAGGCAGTGCCTATGTCGTCCTTTACCAGAAGAATCTGTGCTTTATATATGTTTTTAAGAGTAAGCTGAGTATCGTTCAATTTCTCCTGTGGCAGAAGATCGATGATTTGCTGGGCCTGTTCTATCTCCCGGTCCTTAATTAATGCTTCTGTAGCGCCCAATTGATACTTAATCGCGTTGTTCGGATCAGATTCTGCGAGTGCCAGGTATTCTTCGGCTGCGGCATAAAAATCTCCAGCCAGATAAAAATTTCTTGCATGCAAATCGGCTTCTGACTCAGGAACATCAGTACCAGGTTTACTCGTTTGTTGACCGCAGCCAGTCAGGTTCAATACAGTCAGGCTCAATAAGGAAAGAATGATAAACAGGAAGATGGGTGTATTGTGTCGCATTATTTTACTAAAGTAGCCCTATTCCTAAATTGGTTTTACCGTGATAATCATTACCACATTAGCTAAGCGGAGTTCTATGTGTCAATTATAAAAGGTGCCCTGTACATCGTCGCAACACCTATTGGAAACCTTGGGGATCTGAGTCCCCGAGCCAAATCGATACTGGATAATGTCGATCTCATTGTGGCGGAGGACACGCGCCACAGCAAGCCCATGTTAAATCAATTTGGCATCGAAACAAAAATTCATGCCTATCATGATCATAATGAACGCAAGCAAACACCTATGCTGATAAAGCAACTGCAGGACGGAGCCTCCATTGCCATAATCTCTGATGCCGGAACCCCTTTAATTTGTGATCCTGGATACCATCTGGTGCTAGCCGCACACGCCGCAGATTTACAAGTGATACCTATTCCAGGTTCTTCAGCATTGATCAGCGCACTTTCTGCTGCCGGGTTTTCTTCTGAAAAATTTATCTTCGAAGGATATTTGCCCGCAAGGAAAACTGCTCGTCAGCAACGTTTACAATTGCTTAAAGATGAGACCAGAACGCTGGTTTTCTATGAAGTCCCACATCGAATTTTTGCAAGCATTGAAGCCGCGATAACTTGTTTTGGCAGTGAGCGACAGGCGGTCATTGCCAAAGAAATTTCCAAGTTGCATGAAAAAATTCGTCGGGGAACGCTGGCTGAGCTCATGGGATGGATCCATAGTGATAAAGACCTGAGCAAAGGTGAGTTTGTTGTTGTCATTCAGGGTGCAAAAGAAATATCGCTAGATAAACTCGAAGCCAGACGTATTCTGAAAATCTTGCTTGCCGGGCGAACATTCAAGGAAGCAATCAGACTCACCAGTGAAATAACACGAGGCAAAAAGAACGATATCTATAAGTTGGCTATGGAGTTGAAAAAGGACGGGCATTGAAAGAGGACGCATAGTTTTATTGCTGTGTGCGATTTTAAGTGTGATTCATCCGAAGAGAACCTTTCCTATGCCTCATTACCCAAAATAGTGATGGAAAAGATTGCTTGCAACTTGGTAATGTATATCTGAAACTGACGATAGGAGTCGGCCGGGTAATCGCTCATTGTCTATGGGTTCGCTTATAGGCAGTGAGAGGAAAGTCCGGGCTCCAGAGGACAGGGTGCCAGACAACTTCTGGGAGGTGTGAACCTACGGAAAGTGCCACAGAAAATATACCGCCATTCGTTTCTACGAAATGAAATGGTAAGGGTGAAAAGGTGCGGTAAGAGCGCACCGCGCTGACAGTAATATCAGTGGCAGGGTAAACCCCACTCGGAGCAAGACCAAATAGAGGGGCTCATTGCATTGCAGAAAGACTTGTGCATTGCAACAAGACGTGGTCCGCGTTGTCCCTGGGTAGGTTGCTTGAGGTGTATGGTGACGTACATCCTAGATGAATGATTACCTCCGCCAGCTTGCTGGTGGAACAGAACCCGGCTTATGTGCCGACTCCTGAATTTTTCTATAAAAAACACTGAATTATGCCAATAGCTAGAGTAAATTATTAACTAATAGTCTCAAGTTTATGATATTAAAAAAACTTTAAGAATTTTGAATACTGACATTCGTCATGTTTTTTTACTTTTCATCGCTAAGTATCTGTTACACAGACATATTTCCCAAATAATAAAGACAAAGTTTACTTGCATCGGACACTGCAAATACCTATAGTTCGCAAAGTGGGTGATTGTGGGTAATTGTGGGTAAAACAAACATTTAGGGGAATTTCCTTGTTTCGAGGTTTTAGCACGCTCAGTGTTGATAGCAAGGGTCGATTAGCGATTCCTAGTCGGTATCGCGAACGCCTGTCTTCTGAAACTGGGGGATACCTGGTTTTAACCTTGAATCCAATGGATAGATCACTCTGGTTATACCCGCTGATCGAGTGGGAATTCATTGAAACCAAACTCGCCGATTTATCAGATTTTGACAAACAGGGTCGCAGGACCAAACAGATGATGCGTGGCTACGCCGCTGATTGTCAGTTGGATGCTCAAGGCAGAATTCTGATACCGCAGGAATTGCGAGATTACGCTCAACTTAAAAAACAGGCCGTTATCCTTGGTCAGGGGAATAAGTTTGAGATTTGGGATGAAAACGCATGGAGAGAACAACGTGATCAATGGCTGGAGCAAATTGGAGATGAGTCAGGAGAACCCTCCGATGCGCTTAGGTCATTGTCACTATGAAGTGTTCCCCTGATGAGTCGCATGGGGAATGGCCAGGAAAATAGCCAAGGGTAAGAAAAACACGGAGTATCAACATACACCGGTATTGCTGAATGAAACATTACAAGGCCTCAAGCTACGTTCTGACGGCATGTACATCGATTGTACATTTGGTCGCGGGGGCCATAGTCGCGCCATTCTTGACCAACTTGGTGAGCATGGCCGTTTACTTGCGTTCGATAGTGATCCGGACGCTATCGCAGCAGTTGATCGACAATTGCTGGATGATCCGCGATTCACACTTATGCACGGTTCCTACACCAGGCTGGAAGATACAGTGAGAGAATTAAACCTGATAAAAAAGATTAATGGTGTATTGCTCGATCTGGGTGTTTCTTCTCCACAACTCGATGATGCTTCACGTGGCTTCAGCTTTCTGCGTGATGGTGAACTTGATATGCGAATGGATAACAGTCATGGCATGACCGCTGCTGAGTGGCTCAATCAGGCACCGGTAGGTGAAATTGCACAGGTGCTTTATGAATTTGGCGATGAACGATTTTCCAGGCGTATTGCAAGAGCCATCGTTCAACAACGGGATGAAACACCGATCACGAGGACGAAACAACTTGCTGATTTAGTCGCGACAGCAATACCAGGTAAGGAAAAAAACAAGCATCCCGCGACCAGAACATTTCAAGCAATTCGTATATTCATCAATCAAGAGCTGGAAGAATTAGATGCTGTTTTGATGCAGGCTATGCATGTGCTTGCCGCAAACGGCAGGTTATTGGTGATCAGTTTTCATTCACTTGAGGACAGGTTGGTAAAGAGGTTTATGCGTACGCAATCTCACGGTGTTGATATTCCAAGAGAAGTTCCCGTGACGCATGATGTTTTCAAACCGAAGTTGAACATTATAGGAAAGCCGATACGTTCCAGGCAAGATGAAATTGCAAACAACCCAAGAGCCAGGAGTGCTGTGTTACGTATTGCCGAGTGTATAGCGATATGAAAAATGTTTTCTTAATCCTTCTTGGAACCGCAGTATTTTTTTCCGCGATCAAGGTTGTAATAGCACGTCATGACACGCGTAGGTTGTTTGTGGAAATACAGAAATTGGAAAAAGACAGAGACAATTTGAATGAAGAATGGGGGCGTTTGCAGCTGGAGCAGAGTACATGGGCAACGGATGCACGAATTGAGTCTGTTTCTAAAACAGAACTTCACATGATTGAACCCAAAATCCGATCTGTCATGCTGATTTCGAAATGACTCTGCGATTAAAAGATTAGAGACGGGAAATGAGGGAGACAGGAAAAATAAAAGAAACGGGGAAGATAACTGAGTTCCCAATGCGGCGTTGGTTTTTACTCAGCATTTATACAATCTGTATGGCAGGGTTGCTTTTCCGTGCCGTTGACCTACAGGTATTGAATAAAGAATTCCTGCAGGATCGCGGTGATGCAAGGGCATTACGCGTTGTAAAAATACCCGCACATCGGGGCATGATCACGGATCGTAACGGTGAGTCATTGGCAATTAGTACTCCAGTGAATTCGATCTGGGCAGTTCCAAGAAAGGTATTGGCTTCTGACTCAAGGCTGGTTCAGCTTGCTAAATATCTGCAGATGAATGATGAAGAATTAATTACTTTATTGAAAGATCGGATTGGCAGGCAGTTTGTCTATCTAAAAAGACATGTCGCTCCCGCCCTGGCCGAAGAGGTTATGTTACTGGATATTCCAGGTATCTCATTACAGAGAGAATATCGTCGTTATTATCCTGCTGGTGAAGTCACATCCCATGTGCTTGGATTTACGAACATAGATGATTCCGGTCAGGAAGGCCTGGAACTGGCATATGACAGTTGGCTTAAAGGTTTGCCAGGCAGTAAACGGGTTTTAAAAGACAGACTCGGACGCGTCATTGAAAACATAGAGAGTATCCGCACATCGGATCCCGGCAAGCAACTGGTTCTTAGTATTGATAGGCGTGTTCAATATCTGGCCTATAGAGAATTAAAGACTGCGGTCAATCACTATAAAGCACGTGCCGGCACATTGATCATGCTTGATGTGAATACGGGTGAAATCATTGCGATGGTTGGTCAGCCTTCTTATAACCCGAATAATAGAACTGGTTTGAAGAGTGGCAATTATCGTAACCGCGCTTTGACTGATGTTTTTGAGCCAGGTTCAACATTAAAGCCATTTACCATTGCTGCGGCTTTGGAAAGTGGTTTATATGATTTGGAAACGACCATCGATACGCGTCCTGGGATTTTCAAAGTTGGTGACCATATAATCCGGGATCATAGAAATTATGGTGTCATAGATCTGGCTACAGTAATAAAAAAATCCAGTAATATTGGTGCCAGCAAAATTGCCCTATCACTTGAACCACAGGATTTCTGGACAACTTTGGCAAGGGTTGGATTTGGACAGACAACCGGAAGTGGTTTCCCGGGAGAAGTTTCCGGGTTTTTAAACTCATACAACAACTGGTCTGAAGTTGAACAGGCAACCATGTCTTTTGGTTATGGCATGTCGGTCACTGCCTTGCAATTGGCACAGGCCTATATGGTATTTGCTACTGATGGCATGATGTTACCAGTTTCATTTTTAAAGGTAACGGAACCTGTCAGCGCAAGCCGTGTGTTTTCTGCAAGTGTGGCCAGGCAAGTCAGAGAGATGCTGGAAGCAGTTGTACAAAAAGGAGGCACGGGATATCGGGCATCAATTGAAGGTTACCGTGTCTCAGGAAAAACCGGGACGGTACATAAAACAGTCGCAGGCGGTTATTCAGAAGACCGTTATCTATCACTCTTTGTCGGCATGGCGCCCACAAGCAACCCAAGATTGATTGCTGTGGTGATTATCGATGAGCCTCGGGGCGAACAATATTATGGCGGCTTGGTGGCAGCCCCAGTATTTTCGAATGTGATGGCTGGCGCCCTGCGTTTGCTTGATATACCACCAGATGATTTATCTGCATTGAACGGACAGATAGTTGCAGCAGGGGGGGCTGACAGATGATGACAGTTGAAAATCTAGCATACGGTCATACACTCAGTCAGTTGCTGCAGGGTTTATTACCACTATCAAATCAGGATGATGTCAAAGTGACGGGCATTACTTCTGATAGTCGTAAGGTAAAGACAGGCGATCTGTTTATTGCCTATAAAAATCCAAATGTCATGGAATATGTGGAATCAGCAATTGATTCAGGTGCAAGTGCAGTTGTTGCCGAAGTAGATCAGTTACCAGATATCCCAAAATACAATGTGCCGGTGATTTCGCTTCCGCAGTTGAGCGCACAGGCAGGATTAATCGCTGCCAGATTTTTCGGACACCCAACGCATAATATGAATGTGATAGGCATTACAGGAACGAATGGTAAAACAACAGTGAGTTACCTTATTGCGCAAGCATCTTCCCTTATAGGTCGGGGCAAGAGTGGCCTGATTGGTACTTTGGGATATGGCCCATTTGATCAAATTAGCAAAGGACCCAATACAACACCGGAGCCGGTGACTTTGCAAAATATTTTTGCAAATATGTATCGGGATGGCGTTGATATGATTGCCATGGAGGTTTCCTCTCACGGCCTGGATCAAAATCGTATTACAGGTGTTGAATTTGATATCGCCGTATTTACAAATTTAAGCCGTGATCATCTTGATTATCACCAAACGATGGAAAATTACGCGGAGTCAAAACGACGCTTATTCAGTGACTATTTGATTAGAAAAGCGGTGTTTAATCTTGATGACGAGTATGGTCACAAACTGGCTAATGAATTCCAGAATAAAATAGAGCTTGTGGGCTATACGCTCGCACCTGGTAAGCAATACGACTTTCCTGTTGTTTCGGCAAATGTTGTTTCAAACAAGCCTGCGAGTTTGACCTTGGACTTAAGCAGTCCTTGGGGGAAAGGGTTGCTGCAGTCAGACCTGATTGGTGATTTCAATGCCTCGAATTTATTGGCATCGCTGTCAGCACTCTGTATGTCAGGTGTTTCATTCTTGGATGCACTTTCAAATTTATCAAAATGTTCAAATGTCCCGGGCAGAATGGAATATTTTAGGCAAGAAGGAATGCCGTTGGTCATCGTGGATTATGCACACTCCCCTGAGGCATTAAGGCAGGCTTTCCTGGCGTTGCAATCTCATACATCAGGAAAACTGATTTGTGTTTTTGGTTGTGGCGGTCAAAGGGACAAAGGTAAGCGTGCTGAGATGGGTCAGATCGCTGAAACTTATGCTGATTATATTTTTCTGACCAATGACAACCCACGAAATGAAGCTGCAGAGACAATTATTGAAGATATTATTGGCGGAATAAAAGATCAGTCTCGGGTAACAAAAGAACCCGATAGAAGAAAAGCAATCAGGATGGCGATCCATTCTGCATCAGAAGATGATGTGCTTTTAATTGCCGGGAAAGGTCACGAAGATTATCAGGAAATCGCGGGAGTACGGTATCCTTTGAGTGATCGTTCAATCGTCAAACAAGCTCTGTGCGAGCCTGAAAGCGGTAATGTGGATGATTAGTATGCAAATATCAAAAGCAGCCGAAATTTTGCAAGCAAGGTATCAAGGGGATGATGTTTGTTTTCTTGGATGCAGTACGGATACCCGCACGATAAAAAAGAAGGAATTATTTATTGCCTTGCGTGGGGAAAATTTCGATGGTCATGATTACGTAGATAAAGCAAAAGCATCTGGTGCCAGTGCAGTACTTGTTGAAGAAAAATGTGGAGCGGTAAGGCCATCAATCATTGTTAAGAACACGCGACGGGCAATGGGTGAGTTAGCCAAAAATTGGCGCGCAAGGTTTTCCATTCCCTTAGTTGCGATTACAGGGAGTAATGGCAAGACAACGGTCAAGGAAATGGTTGCAGCGATATGCAGTTGTAAGTCTTCCGTGCTGGCGACTCAGGGGAATCTTAATAATGATATTGGTGTGCCACTGACATTATTTGGTCTGGGTGACGTTCATCAATATGCAGTCATTGAGATGGGAGCAAATCATCCCGATGAAATAGAATGGCTTTCACAAATAGCCCAACCCACCGTCGCTGTAATTACACAGTGTGCACCAGCTCATCTTGAAGGATTTGGGAGTGTTGAGGGTGTTGCCCATGCCAAGTCTGAAATTTTTATCGGTCTATCAGAAGACGGAGTTGCCATCATCAATGGAGATGATGACTTTGCTGATCTATGGCGGGAAAAGAGCAAGCACGCCAATCAGCTCACCTTCGGACTAGGCAGTGACAATGAAATTACCGCTGAATCAGTTCATATTGAGAATGGTAAGTCATCTTTTCAACTGATAACGCCGGTTGGGAAAGTCGAAATTACTCTCAATTTGCCAGGCAGGCATAACATCACGAATGCCTTAGCTGCAGCAGCATGTGCAATCAGTCTGGGCACTGCTTTATCACTCATCAAGCAAGGTCTCGAATCTGTCAGCACAGTCAAAGGACGTTTGCAAATTAAAACCGGCTTGAAACAATGTCGAATCATTGATGATACGTATAATGCTAACCCAGCTTCTCTGGATGCCGCACTGGAAGTGCTTGATGAATTCCCAGGTAGACACTGGCTCGTGCTTGGCGATATGGGCGAGCTTGGGAAAGATGACAAAGTGCTACACGTACGCGCAGGAGAAAAAAGTAAAGCGTCAGGAGTAGAACGTCTTTATGCACTCGGTGAGTTGACAAAGTTCACTGTTCAATCCTTTGGTGAGGGTGCCCGTCATGTAGACAACCATGAGCAACTGGCTTCATTGATAGGAGAAGAGATTGATTCAGACGTAACGATTTTAATCAAAGGTTCTCGCGCAATGTGTCTGGAACAACTGGTGGATGCCCTGGAGATAAAAGAATAATCATGTTGCTCTGGCTCACTGAATATCTTACTCAATTTCATAGTGGTTTTAATGTTTTTCAATATTTGACATTTCGCATAATTCTGGGTGTGTTGACATCACTCTTCATCTCATTACTGGTTGGGCCTTCTTTAATAAGACGATTGAATGAATACCAGATCGGGCAAAGTGTCAGAGATGATGGTCCGGAATCACACCTGTCCAAAGCCGGGACTCCGACCATGGGAGGGCTGTTGATTCTAGTATCGATAGCGGTCAGTACTTTATGCTGGGCTGATTTAAGTAATCGCTTCATTGCAGTTGTTTTGCTGGTGACGCTAGCTTTTGGAGTGATTGGTTGGGTTGATGATTATCGTAAGGTTGTTAAGCAGAATCCGAAGGGCTTGCCAGCACGGTATAAATATTTCTGGCAATCAGTTGTTGGTCTTAGCGCAGCTGTATTTCTTTATGTGAGTGCTGCTTCTCCCGCGGAGACACAATTGATTGTTCCATTTATTAAAAATGTGACAATCAATCTTGGCTGGATGTATGTTGTTCTGTCATATTTCGTCATTGTTGGTTCCAGTAATGCAGTCAATCTTACTGATGGACTGGATGGTCTCGCAATATTGCCTACTGTTCTGGTTTCGGGCGCCCTGATGATATTTGCCTATACCACAGGTCATATCTATTTTGCAGAGTATCTGGGCATTCCCTATATAAAAGGTGTAGGGGAGGTCGCAGTATTTTGTGCGTCAATAGTCGGCGCAGGTCTGGGATTCTTATGGTTCAATACTTATCCGGCCCAGGTGTTTATGGGTGATATCGGCGCGCTGGCACTGGGTGCAGCGCTGGGCATTGTTGCGGTAGTGGTTCGTCAGGAACTGGTGTTGTTCATCATGGGTGGTGTGTTTGTGATGGAAACTTTCTCCGTCATTCTGCAAGTCGGTTCTTATAAATTAACCGGCAAGCGAATATTTCATATGGCACCACTACATCATCATTATGAGTTAAAGGGCTGGCCAGAGCCCAGAGTGATTGTCCGTTTCTGGATAATTACCGTGATACTGGTATTGATTGGTCTTGCCAGCTTGAAAGTGCGGTGAGGTAACAACTTTGGAATGTGCAGAGGCATACGGGCTTGAGGTGATAGAGACAAGCAAACAATTTAATACAGTTGTTATAGGTCTTGGAAAGACAGGCTTTGCTTGTGCTCGATATTTGGTTGCACAAGGAGTCAGTTTTGCCGTTGCCGATAATCGTGATGAACCTCCTATGTTGAATGAGATGAAGGCAGCCTTGCCCGGTATTCCTTTATATCTGGGTGAATTCGAAAAGTCCCTGTTGGCCAATGCCAAACGTTTGTTAATTAGTCCCGGGGTGTCATTGCACGAGGATGTAATCATTAATGCGATCAATTCGGGTGTTGACGTGTATGGCGATATTGAATTGTTTTGTCGAAATAGTTCATCTCCGGTGATCGCTATCACGGGCTCGAATGGTAAAAGTACAGTGACAACACTGGTTGCAGAAATGGCCCGTGCAGCGAATCTTGATGTTGCTGAAGGTGGTAACCTGGGCACGCCCGTATTGGATCTACTGTCCAAAAAAGAGCCTGATGTCTATGTGCTCGAATTATCGAGTTTCCAATTAGAAACAGTGACGTCACTAAATGCTGTTGCTTCCGTCGTTTTAAATGTCACGCCGGATCACATGGATAGATATGAAGGGATGAAAGCGTATCAAGCGGCAAAGGAGCGCATCTATGATGGAGACGGAACAATGATCATCAATATGGATGATCCTGCTGTCGTAAACATGTCTCGAGCGCAAAGAGCTTGTGTTGGATTTACGCTTTTAGAACCTGAAGCAGGCAATTACGGTGTGCGTGCATATGATGACGTGCGATGGATAGTCAAGGGAGATGAAAAGATTATTCCTGTGAATGATCTGCGTATCAGGGGCGATCATAATATTGCTAATGCGATGGTTGCCATGGCATTAGCAGAAACGCTCAATTGTCCATTAGATGCGATGTTAAGTGTATTGCGTTCATTCCCGGGTCTGGATCATCGCTGTCAGTGGATTGCTGAACATAAAAATGTGGAATGGGTCAACGATTCCAAGGGCACGAATGTCGGCGCAACTTGTGCAGCTATTAAAGGGCTTTCTGGTGATGAAAATCTTATATTGATTGCTGGTGGTGATGGCAAGGGCGCTGAGTTTTCAGATTTGGAGGAAATTGCTGAAGGTAGGCTAAAGGCCGCGATTGTTTTGGGTAAAGATGGGCCCATGCTTGGCAAGGTACTATTGAACGTAGTGCCTGTTCATTCGGTTGATAGTATGGAAATGGCGGTTGAGACCGCAGCAAGAATTGCCAAGGATGGAGATATTGTTTTGTTATCTCCGGCATGTGCAAGCCTTGATATGTTTGAAAATTATCAGGCACGTGGCGAAGCCTTTACCACTGCCGTTAAAAAGGTGCTGGGGAATCAGGGTTATGTATAGACCACGGCAAGCAATTCTCAAAAGTCACTTATCAGCAACAAATGGTTTGTTTCGACCCTATGATGCATGGTTGATGACAGTGATCTTTTTACTCATTGGCCTAGGGCTAGTTATGGTGGCTTCATCATCCATTGCAATAGCGGATCGTCAGTTCCATGAGCCCCTGCATTATTTCTGGAGACAAATGTTTTCAACGGCAATCGGCCTGAGTTTCGTTGTCGCTGCTTTGAAGATTCCGTTGTCAGTGTGGGAGTTTTTAAGTGTTCCACTGCTTGTCCTTGCTCTGTTATTACTTCTTCTTGTATTAATTCCTGGCATAGGCAGAGAAATCAATGGTAGTACGCGTTGGATCAGCGTTGGATCGCTCGCACTACAGGCATCCGAGCCTGTCAAATTATGTGTCATTGTCTATCTCGCAGGCTATATGGTACGCCATGGCGAGCATGTCAGAAATAATTTTGCAGGGTTTATCAGACCTATCTGTGTTCTGACCATCGTTGCGGGTTTGTTATTGCTGGAACCTGATTATGGTTCATGTGTTGTTCTATTCGCCACAGCACTGGGAATGCTGTTTATGGGGGGTGTTCCACTAGGCAGATTTTTCGCCTGGGTGTTAACCGCTGTAGTGGTTCTTGCCAGTCTGGCAGTTCTTTCACCTTATCGTTTACAAAGATTAATGAGCTTTATTGATCCCTGGCAAGATCCTTTTAATAGTGGATTTCAACTGACTCAAGCACTCATTGCATTTGGACGCGGCGATTGGTTTGGTGTTGGTCTGGGCAGTAGTGTACAGAAATTGTTTTATCTGCCCGAAGCGCATACTGATTTTGTGTTTTCTGTATTTGCTGAAGAGTTCGGGTTAATGGGCACAACGATCCTTATTTTATTGTTTAGCTTTCTGGTTTGGAGGGCCTTTGTCATCGGTCACATTGCAGAGCGAATGGGGAAACTATTCGCAGCCTATCTTGCCTATGGTATTGGCCTGATTATTGGCGTTCAGGCGTTTATTAATATGGGCGTTAATCTTGGTGTGTTACCGACGAAAGGACTGACCTTGCCGCTGCTGAGTTACGGCGGTAATAGCATGATAATTACCTGTTTGTTGCTAGGTATTTTATTGCGTGTAGAAGTAGAAAATCGACAAATAAAGCGGTCACCTGACGAGAAGAAGTGTTATGCAGAATAGACCCCTGGAGAATAGACCAATTCTGATTATGGCTGGCGGAACAGGTGGGCATATCTATCCAGCATTGGCCGTCGCTGATTGTTTGCGGGATAGGGGCATCCCCTTGTTATGGCTTGGCACGAAAACGGGTCTTGAGGCGAAAATTGTTCCGGAAAAAGGCTATCAATTATTAACCATTAACATTAGTGGCTTGCGTGGAAAGGGATTCATGCGCTGGATCACAGCACCGCTATCTATTTTTATGGCAGTGGCCCAATCGATTATTTTGTTCATGAATCACAAGCCAATCGCTGTACTGGGAATGGGGGGATTTGCCAGTGGACCCGGTGGCATTGCCGCATGGTTAATGCGTATACCGTTGTGTGTACATGAACAGAACGCAGTTGCTGGTATGACGAATCGACTCCTGGCACCACTCGCACGTATTGTGATGGAGGCTTTCCCAAATACTTTTAGCTCATCAACAAATGCAAAGGTGACAGGTAATCCTGTGCGTGAAGAAATTATCGAAATAGCGAATCCGGAAGATCGGTTTCAGGATCGCGCTGATAATTGTTTACGAGTTTTGGTTGTGGGTGGAAGTCTTGGTGCTAGGGCATTGAATGAAGTTGTTCCTGATGCGCTTTCCATTCTGAGAGATGAAATAAATTTCCAGATAAAGCACCAAACAGGTGACAGTCACCTGGATTCAACCAAAGCGCGTTACCAGTCTTTAAATATTTCTGTTGAACCGCAGGCCTATATTGAGGATATGGCAGCAGCTTATGAGTGGGCTGATCTTGTGTTATGCAGAGCAGGTGCTATGACCGTGGCTGAAATTGCCGCGGCAGGTGTTGCAGCGATCCTTGTGCCATATCCTTTTGCGGTAGACGACCATCAAACGGCCAATGCACATTATTTAAGTCGTCAGGGCGGTGCCGTCCTGATCCAGGAAGCAGAATTGAATGGACAAGGTCTGGCTCAGTTATTTAGAGACTTCTCACGAGACCGGGACGGCTTGCTCAAGATGGCTAAGATCTCTCGATCTTTATCTAGACCGGGGGCAACAGATCATGTCGTTGATTTGTGTATGGAGGTGGCTTGTGCCTAAACACAGAAATTGTGCCAAGGGTGAGAATGCATTGGATCGGGTGAACCATATCCACTTTGTGGGCATCGGCGGCGCAGGCATGAGTGGCATTGCTGAAGTACTACATAACCTGGGATATCAGATATCAGGTTCAGACATGCGGGAAAGCCGCGTGACAAATCATTTGCGTTCTCTTGGCATTAAAGTTGAGCTTGATCATCACCGGGCGCAGGTAAATGGGTGTGATGTGGTGGTCGCTTCCAGTGCAATTGCTAATGATAATCCTGAATTGATTGAAGCACGTGAGAAGAGAATACCTGTGATACCACGTGCAGAAATGCTGGCTGAACTGATGCGTTTCCAGCAAGGGATCGCCGTTGCCGGAACGCACGGTAAGACAACGACCACGAGCCTGGTTGCTAGCGTCCTAGCCGAAGGCGGGTTTGATCCGACTTATGTGATTGGCGGATTACTCAACAGTTCTGGCACGCACGCACGCCTTGGCACAGGAAAATATCTGGTTGCTGAAGCAGATGAAAGTGATGCTTCATTCCTACATCTACAACCAACAATTGCAATTCTTACCAATGTTGATGCTGATCATCTCGAAACCTATGGCGGTGATATAGATTGCCTGCAAGATAACTTTATCGAATTCCTTCATCATCTGCCGTTTCATGGTCTGGCCATTATCTGTCTGGATGATGAAGGTGTCAGAAAAATCATGGGAAGTATTTTGAAACCTTTCAAAACGTATGGATTTGATCCGGGAGCGGATTATTTCGCACATGATGTACATCATGAAGGACAGCAAAGTTGGTTTCAGGTTTCCCGAGCAGATTGTAAGGAATGGCTGCAGGTTAAATTAAATCTTCCCGGGAAACACAATGTTTCAAATGCATTAGCTGCAATCGCCGTTGCACATGAAGTGGGTGTTGCCGATGAATCGATTATCAGTGCACTTGCTGGATTTCAGGGAATTGCCCGGCGCTGTCAGGTATTGGGTAATTTAACAATTCAAGGCAAGAAGGTTCTGATTATTGATGACTATGCACATCACCCTCGTGAAATAAATGCAACATTACAAGCTGTTCGACAGGGATGGCCAGATAAACGTGTTGTAGTAATTTTTCAACCACATCGTTATACGAGAACCAGGGATCTCTTCGAGGATTTTTGTCATGTGCTTTCCGAGACCGACAGACTGTTATTACTGGAAATATACAGTGCCGGTGAAAAACCCATCGCTGGTGCTGATGGTCGATCATTATGTCGGGTAATTCGCCAGAGAGGGCAGGTTGATCCCATTTTTGTTGAGAAACGAGAAGAGATATCTCAGTTACTGGAAAACCTTGTCGAAGAAAATGATCTGCTATTGGTGTTGGGTGCAGGGGATGTTGGTTTGGTATCTGCGGGTTTGTTACAGCAGTACGGGTAAAAGAGGCATTGAGAAATAAAGGTGTTAAACGAAATAAATGAATTTTATGAACAATCAAATCAGTCTGGAATATTGGCGTTTGAACCTAAGTATCATATGAAAAAAAGTGAGCAACAGGCAACAGAGATCCGCGGTGT
>CAYRXP010000013.1:12787-15892 GCA_964428145.1 uncultured Enterobacteriaceae bacterium | reverse complement strand
TGGCACCTAGATGCCGATTAAAGGAGGAGGAGTCCATCCCATTGCTTTCGCTGGATAGCGGACGTTTAGAGAACTAAATAGGCAGATGAGACTGGTTACTATCTACAGCCCTAATGGCCCTAGTTAATGCTCGGGATTTGTAATTTGTTTTTGGAAAAGGCTTCTTGCAAGGAAGCATCAATCACACATTCATATTCATCAATACGTGCGATAAGTTGTTCATTTTGATCGATGAACTCTATCGTTGCCAATGCACGATGTTCTGAGTGTTCAATGACATTGATATTTATCTTGCAGCCTTCTTTGGGAAAGGATTTTTGAAACTGTTTGTACTCTCCAATTGCGGTGGGTAGAGAACCAACGCCTAATTGTTCAAAGCTCCACAGGATCATCAATTGGAAGCTGCTATCTAATGCCGACGGATCTGTCAGCCATGAAGAGCGTATCGGTTTTTTCATCCATGTCTTTGGCGCTGTTGCGCTACTTACTTGTGCTGTAATACCTTTAACACCACAGGCTTCGATTTTGGTGATGCTTTGTAATGTTTTTCCATGGAATAATCTATTTGATGAATAAATTTCATTCGCGACTTGCGAATATTTTCCAGTGACGATTTGGTTACTGATGGTTTCTTGCTGAATCTTATCCGCAGCTAAAATAATCTCTGCTCGGGCATGCAGTATTTTTCCGCCGCGTAACTCAACAGAAACGATTTCTTTATCGCCATCTTTGTTGATATCCCCTGCGAGAATATCCAGATCAATCGTTTCATCCGCATTAAGCGTTACACCTTTGAAGATATGTAGATTTCTAAAGCCGTGATAGTTAAGGCCTGGATTATCATGCATGGCGCCGTGAGCAAACCACTCTGTTATCATGGCAACGGGTAACACCGCATGGCCGTTGATGACATGAGATTGAAGATAAGCATGATCATTGACATTTAATGATCGTGAAAAGGCAACGTTCATATTTACAGCAGGAATTTCTTCTGATGTATTATCCTCTGTCTTACTTGTTTTTACAGGAGCTTGATCCTGCTGCGCAGTTGAACCAAAAATAACCACTTCAACAGGCCCTTCATGTGCAATCTCCTGCATCAGGTAATCTGCACCTGCTTTTAAATCAATGACTCCAATGCCTTCTCGTGCAAAGATTCTTTTTAATGCGGGTGTGACCATGCCACCATCCCAGGGCCCCCAGTTGACACTGACGACGCGACAATCCGTGCGCAGTCTTGCTTGTTGTTGTGCGACTTTATTTAAGACTTCATTGGCAACAGCATAATCACACTGACCTTTGCGACCAAAACGACCTGTTGAAGAAGAAAACATAACCATGATTTTTAAGTCATCATTTTCTGTTGCGGTCAGTAAGGAATCAAGGCCGGCAGCCTTGGTGGCGTATACGTGTGAAAACTGCTCTTCGGTTTTGTCTTCGATTAATTTGTCTGCCAGCACACCAGCGCCATGAACAAAGCCACTGATAACACCAAGAGATTTTCTGGCTTCATCAACTGCAGCCACGACTTCTGTTTTATCTTGAACATCAACAGCGCGGTACAACACTTTAACGCCGGTTGCTTGAATGCGCTGTAGATTGTTGCGAATTTCCCTGTCTGCAAGAATCTTTTTGCAAGCATCATTTAATTCCTTCGGCTTCGTCCCTTTGCCTTTCTGTGTAAGCACGGCTTTTTTGATATCAGCTTCGCTTGTTAGTCCATTCAGCCATGTTTCTTCGGGCTTTGGAATTTCACTTCTGCCTAATAACAAAAGATTTGTCTGGTATGTTTCAGCCAATGCTAACGCGATTTCCGCAGTGACGCCGCGTGCACCGCCGGTAACTACGACAACATCACTTGAATTCAGTGTGCTTGACGTTTTATTTCCACTAATAGCAGCCGTGTTGAGTTCAAGTGTATATCGTTGTTCATTGGTAATACCGACTTCGAGTGCGCCACCAAGAGGATTTCGTGTTAAACATTCATCAACAATATTGTTTGCAAGCTCGGTGACATTGTCCTTGTATTGAACATCAATGGCTTTGCAGGAGACCTCTGGCCACTCCTTGTCTGCAGTTTTAATCAGACCTGCAATGCCGCCCGACACAGGACAGGTATCGCCCACGCCATTGAGACCAAACTGTCCGCCCATTTGTGTAACACTTACAAGTATCGCTGCGTTTGATTGTCCTGCCGCACGTAATGATTCACTGACACGTTGAACCAGCATGAAGCTGTCTTTCATAAACGTTTGATCAGGATTAGCAGGGGCCAGGATGATCAAACCTGCAAGCTTTGAATCAGGGACAGCATCCAGCGGCACAATTTTAGGGTTCAGATGGTGTTGCTTCAGAGATTTACAAACGGCTTGTGTGAACTCAGGTGTTTCGACAGTCACCCAAACCGTTGCATCTTTTTCCAGTGATATTTTTTCTTGTTGTTCAAATAATGGGCATGCAGACAAGACTTGTCTTTCGACACTGGATGTCTTGTCGATAACTGTTGTTTCAAATTCTGTTTGATTACGTGTCTCAAGCATTGTTGCAGGTGAACTTGCAAGCATGTGCTCGATAATTTGTTGCAGTGTTTGTAATGTGCCCAGATCCTCCGGCTTCACAGCTGGCATTTCAGGCATGCGTTCCTGCAATGCAGAAAGTATTTCTACGCGCTTGATCGAATCAATCCCGAGATCAGCTTCCAGGTTCATTTCAAGGTTAAGCATGTCTACCGGGTATCCGGTTTTATCCGCAACAACTCCGAGCATAATTTCTGCGAGTTGCTCATTCCCTGTTGAGACAGTCGTTGACTGCGGTGATTCTGATATCGAAGCACTGCCGGCAGACAGGAAATCAACAATCTGTTGCAGTGTTTGCAAATTACCCAGATCTTCCGGGCTGACTATCGGTGCTTCCGGCATTTGTTGCTGAAGCGCGGATAAAATTTCTACACGTTTGATCGAGTCGATACCAAGGTCAGTATCCAGGCTCATGTCTAGACTTAACATTTCCAGTGGGTAGCCGGTTTTTTCTGCAACCACATTCAGCAGGATATTTTGTAACATATCACTTGAAACTGATGATGTGTTAGATGTTATTGTCTGAGGA
>CAYRXP010000013.1:2374-12687 GCA_964428145.1 uncultured Enterobacteriaceae bacterium | reverse complement strand
GAGTCGATACCAAGGTCGGTGTCCAGACTCATGTCCAGACTCAACATATCCAGTGGGTAACCGGTTTTTTCTGCAACCACTTCTAATAAAACACTGTGCACTTCTTCATTAGCATGTGCTGCGTTTTCTGTTTCAACAATTTCGACTACTGGCCTGGCTTGTGCAACTGGGTGCGGTGTTGCGACTGGTGTTTCCGGTGCCAGTTGGACAGGCGCTACATTTTTTGCTTGCACAGTAGGTGCTGGCGCAGGAATGGTGGTTATTTCTAGACCTAATAATGCCTGCTGCTGCAGAAGCAATTGCGCAATCGTTTGTTGTGCAGTTTCCTGCCCCTGTAAATATTGCTGATGTAACATCGCTGTCTGTTCCTGCATTTTTTGTAAGGCAAGAATACTTTCCTGAGTCGCGCGTAATGCGCTCTGCCCTTGTTGGGGTGATGTTATTTGCTGATCAGAAGATGGCATCGTTAATGATGGTTTGTCTAAAGATGGCCGATCTAAAGATGGCTTGCTTAAAGCTGGATTTTTCAACTCTGCCCGTTGTTGCGTCTGTTGCTGTGCCAATTGTTTAGTTTGTAGAGGTCTTGCGGGACGTTTTTCTCTGGGGTTGACGTAGTTTGCACCGGACAATTTAATTGTCATTGCGGGTTTCTTGCCTGATGTCTCATCTAAGGAGTCAAGATAATTAGCATCCCATTGTGACAGATCGATGCCCTTGTCCAGTACCGCAAGATTTGCAAGTAAGCTGGCAAGATCGTATTGACCATGTCGTTTACCGGAAGACGCATCCAGTGTCAGTATTTGGAATTCCTTGTCATTCTGCTTGTCACCCAATATGGCCTTGACCAAACCACTCAGGCGACTTCCCGGTCCAACTTCAACAAAAGTACGTACGCCGAGAGTAACCATTTTTTCTATTTGCTCAACAAACATGACAGGGTTAGCAAGTTGTCCTGCCAATATTTTCTTAATTTCTTTTTGCCCAGAAGGATCAGTACTGGCCGGATAACAATCTGCCGTTGTGTTCGCTAACACCGTCATCGTGTTTTCATGGAGTTCGATCTTTGACAGCGCCTCAGCAAAAGGTGCCTCGGCATCTGCAACAAATTTGCTATGGAATGCTGCCGAGACAGGTAATTGCGTAGCCTGTAATTTTTGTTCTTTGCAAATTGCTACGGCCTTTTCAATTTGATCGGTGGCACCAGATAAAACAATTTGTTTCGGCGCATTATGATTGGCCATGACCAAATCAAGATTTTCATCTTTAATTAATTTTTCTACATCTTCGAAAGTGGCTGAGACGGCAAGCATGGAACCACGGTCGCCTTCCCCTGCTGCCATTAAGTTACCACGTAGCAGAGACAATTGGTGCAAGGCAGTTTCATCAAAAACGCCTGCGGCACAAAGTGCAACCAGTTCGCCGTAACTATGACCGGCGGTGACATCAGCCTTAAAACCAAATTGTTCAAGAATACGCAATCCAGACAGGCTGACAGCACCAATCGCAGCTTGTGCATTACGCGTGTCACGCAGAATGTCTTCCTGGTCTTGTCGTGCTTCATCTGAAAATACAGGAATCGGATATATCGTATCGCTGAGTCTAGAGCCGTGTTTGGTTTCGCCCTTGGCGGCATTTACTTCACTCAATATAGAACTGAAATGCGGGAACTGGCATGCAAGATCGCGCAACATGCCAACATACTGTGCGCCTTGTCCCGGGAACAACAGGCCGGTTTTATGCTCATGTGAACCAGAGGCATAACAGACTCCGATGGGTAGTTGCCAGAAATCCTGATCATTATTTTCTGACAGCATCTTGATGGCCTGCTGGATCAGCGTCTGAAGTTCTGTGTTATCTTGCTCAACGCTGAATGCCAAGCGATGTGGTTTTTTTGCATCAAAGTCTGCACGTGATCTGGCAGAAAGGGCACGATGTTCTGACCAGGATTTATCATACTCAATCGCTGACAGTTGGTTACTTAGGTCTTTTTTTGAGTTCGCACTCAGGGCAAACAGGAGCACGCGACCATCCCAGTCAATCTCGGCATCATCGGCTTCAGCTTCTTCCAGAACACAATGAAAATTACTGCCACCGAAACCAAAAGCACTTAGCGCTGCGCGTCTGGGGTGTGAAGCATTGGCCACCCAGGGACGTTTGATGGTATTGACATACATGGGTGCTTTACCGGGCTCAAGTGATTCAAGCGGTTGATCGACCTTGATAGTGGGTGGTAACACTTTGTGTTTTAATGCCATGACTGTCTTGATCAACCCGGCGACGCCCGCAGCAGATTTGGTATGACCAATCATGGACTTCACAGAGCCAAGGGCGCACCAGGTATCATCCTGATTTGCTTGTCGATAAACATTTTCCAAGGCTTCGGCTTCTACCGCATCCCCCACTGAAGTTCCCGTTCCATGAGCTTCGATGAGTTCAATCGAATCGGGGGTGACATTCGCCTGCACGTAGGCATCTTCCAATGCCTTGATCTGGCCCGCAACATTTGGGGCATAGATGGCATTGCCACGACCATCACTGGATGTTCCGATACCTTTGATTACCGCATAGATCTGATCGCCATCTCGTTGGGCATCATCAAGACGTTTTAAGATGACCGCACCCATGCCTTCACCGATAATGGTGCCATCGCCACCGAGGGCGAAAGGCCGACTATTTCCCGTCGGCGAGAGCGCCGGCGTTTTGCTGAAACACATATACATGAAAATATGGTTGAAGGTATCCAATCCACCGGCAATGGCCATATCAGAGCGACCGGTGGTCAGTTCCAACGACGCCAGATGAATGGCGCTTAATGAACTCGCACACGCGGCATCGACAACGCAGTTGGTTCCACCTAAATCAAATCGATTGGCAATACGTCCAGCGGCGACATTGCCTAATAAACCCGGGAATGAATTTTCCTGCCATGGCACATAACTATCTGAAATCCGTTGCACGACATCTTCTGTAGTTTCCGGATCGACACCGGCATCGGCCAGCGCCTGTCGCCAAATCGGATGACCCAGTCGTGCGCCGAGTGGAATCACCAGTTCTAATGTGCCAGTGACACCCATGATGACACTGGTGCGATCACGATCAAATTCTCTCCCATCTCCGGCATCTTTGCCCGTGGAATAACCTGCATCCAACAGTGCTTGTCGGGCCACCACCATGCCGAGCAATTGTGTCGTATCCGTTGCCTCAATATTATTAGGGCTCATACCATATTGCAGAGGATTGAAATCTACTGGATTAATAAAGCCGCCGCGACGGGCATAAGTCATGTCGGGTGTTTTCTGATCCGAGTCGAAATAGTCTTCCGGGTTCCAGTGTGATTCAGGAATATCAGTGATGGCATCGACACCTTCCCGGATATTGGCCCAATATTCGTTGACGTTATCCGCCTTGGGGAAAAGACAGCCGATACCGATGATTGCCAATGGAGATGAAACCTGGAAGGATGCTTTTGAGGTATTGGCCTGCTTCTTTGTCACTGTATGTGTCTCTCAATTACCCTGCTTTCAATTTCCTGAACCTCAAGCGGTTCAAAATGAGTTACCTGATCTGAAAAATTTACGCCTTGATTGCGTAAACTATTGATGCGTGTCGCAACAGCAGCACCGTAGAGAATATTCAACGCCACTGTTACAACATTTCTCTTTGCTGGTTCTGCCAACCATGACCCTCTGGTCCATTCATTGAAGGCTCCCATAGAAGGCCCACACCACACCTGATAATCAACTTGTCTTGCCTCGTTTCCTGTATTTGCCCAGCGTGATGAGAGTCCCAGATACCAGCGAAAGATCAGTGCCATCTTGTGTTTTGAATCCTGATTTGCCTTTACGATCTGCTCTGGATCGCGTTCGTTAAAAAAATCTTGAGTCAATTGCCATATGTTTGTTAATTGTGCTTTGAAAATTGTTTTTTCCAAAGACTGTCTTTCTTTTTCCGGAATGTCATCAATGGAATCATAAGCACGATAGATTTCATAAAGTTTATTGCCGCGCATGGCGAACATGGTGCCGCGTTTCAAGACTTGTAGTTTCACACCCATTTCGAACATATCGACAGCAGGCGCCATAGCGACATCAGCCTGTTCTGCCTCTGCCAACATCTTGCGTACGATGTCACTGCTGCCTGATTCCATGCAAGCCTGGTTCAGCGTCCCCGTCAAAACGTAAGCGGCCCCCATTGAGAATGCGGCCGCTGCAGATGCGGGGGTGGCGATTCCACCTGCGGCACCTACCCGTAACGGTGTGTTGTAACCGAATTCTTTCTGTAAGCGGTCTCTTAATGCAATGATGGTAGGCAATAGTGTAATCGCAGGTCGGTTATCAGTGTGGCCACCAGAATCTGCTTCGACAGTCAGATCCTGCGCCATGGGTATTCGTGCAGCCAGGGTAGCCTGTTCTTCTGTAATGTCTCCTGAGATAATTAATTGTGTCAGCATTTTTTCTGGTGGAGGACTGAACCATTTTGTTGCAACTTCAACACGGGAGGCCTTGGCAATTATTCGATTCGGTGTTTCAATTTCACCAGCCTGGTTTCGGTGGATACCATGTACCCGATAACGGACAGCAGGCAAGGTCAGTTTCATATAGGCCGAGGTTTCAATCAGTCGGATACCGTATTTCAGGTATAGCGAGACGACCGCGTCTTCATGCCCCTTTTCATTGGGTGAGAAAATCAGGTTGAAACAGAAAGGTTTCGAACTCAATGACTTTGTCAGGTGTGCAGCAGCGTTTTCTATTTCACTCAACATAAGGCCAGCTGCACCAAAAGAAGCGAGTAAGCCAGCATCGGCAGCAGCTTCAACCAAGCCAATTGATGCAATGCCATTAGCCATCGAGCCACACATATAGGGAAATCGCAGGCCATGATCTTCGCAAAAGCTGATGTCGCCTAATTGTCTGAGCGAAGTTGCGGGAGAAAATCCTGCCAAGGGCAGGCCATCTGCCTCAGGTTCTCCTCCGATAACAGCTACCCCTTGATCGGTGATAACGTGTTTCTGACTCTGGTTCCGTAAGACGTAAACGGGGTTTTTCAGATTGAAAATGGCATTATGAATGGCTGGATCGTTTTCAAAGAGTGCCGCGTTGTCGCCTGTCCACCAGCCAAGCGAAGGACCTGTCCCCGTTGCGGGAACTTCGGTCGTTTTCTTTTTTGCTAATGGTATTTGCGTCACTTGTGTCATTTTTTGTTTTGTACTCACGATTCTTGATGGCATGCCTTTAAAACCAAGCTGGTCAAGGGTTTTGCCGAACAAAATCGGGTCAGACATTATATATGAGATTGAATGATCGGAGTTATTTTTTAGCGATTTTCTCCTGGGATAGTAGAGAGCTCCCCCCAGAAGCGAGATAATGTGGATATTCTCTGTAACTAACTAAAATATATAGTAATTATTTCTTAGCGACGATATATGAAATCCAGCCAGCGTCTGCCTCGCCTTCTGTCGCTGGGACAAAGATACCATTGCCCTCATCGGTATCTTCGTCCGTGCCTTCCCAGTAGACCGTTGCTTTGAAGCCTGCCTCAGTCAACATTTCAGTGAGCTCTGGCAAGCCCCACAAGCGCCATTCGTAAGTGAAGGCCTTGTTTATTTTAGAACCATCTTTAAATTTGAAATGAATATGGCACACGCAATGGCCTGTAACAGGGTCATAACTTGCCTGATCCCAGACATAGGTAAATTTATCATGTTCAGTTCGCTCCCTCATTTCCTGATAGGCCTCATAACCTCCAAAGGCATCAAGAAATAAAATCCCATCATCGACGAGACTGTCATGAATTTTTTTAAAGTATTGAATCATGGTCGGACGATCTTCAAAAATCCAGTAACTGAAATTCATCGCCAGTGCCATGTCGACTTTCCCCGTATCCACATTCATGACATTGTCATTAATAAGTGTGATGCGCGTAACCTGCTCGTCAGTCAATTTACCAACTTTATGTTCACGTCCCCACGCCAAGACTTCTTCGTTTAAATCGACAGCGATGGCTTTGTTTGTTTTCCGCCGACTTACCCATTCGCATGAAGTATTCGCTGTGCCACAAAAATCTTCTCGCAGAAGTACCGCTTTGCGCCCTCGTAATTTTTGAAACGTCTCATCAACAAAATCGATTTCTGATTCGACGCACTGAACAGACTGCTCATAAAGAACATGGATATTTGCTTTGCTTGCCATCGTCTTTTGAGGTGTTTTAGATTTTTGGTGTTTATTGAAGCGATGTTTTTTCGTATGCGCCATACCGTGTGCCGTTGTTGTTTTTAATATTTGATGGCGGAGATTATAAACTATTTATTAACCTGACAAGTCATAGTGCACGGATTATTGAAGTATTAGTTATCGCCTGATGGCGAGTACCTTTTCTTTGCGCGGCCAAAGAAAAGGTACGAAAAGAAATGCCGCCCGGATGCCTTGGCTCGACGGCTACCCGATCTGCTCACCATCGCTAACGCGTCGTCCAAATTCGCATCCATGCTCAGTTGAACTAAAAATCACACACCCCACAAGGGGGTACCGAGGTCCCTGTGATTTTTACGCTATCGATGGCAATCAGCCCGGCAAGGCATAACGGGATTTTGAAAGGCAACGTCACCAAAGTGGCATGTTTATAAAAATAGATCTATCCTGAACCTATAACTTCTGAGTACTAAAGTAATGGTAATGAAAATATCATACATCGAAGACACCTCTGAAAATATGACGCGCATTACCTCTTTAATATCTAACAATCGTGCTACTACGGCTCATTATTAACGAGTTAAGTTTTTGATCAACTCAAACTAATTAAGGAAGCAAATTAGAAAATGCTCGAAATTGCGGGGATAGATCACATTGTATTAAGGACGACTAAGTTAGATGAAATGCTCGATTTTTATATTAAAGTGTTGGGTTGTAGCATTGAGCGAGAAACCCCTCCAGAAACAGGGCTCATCCAACTTAGAGCAGGAAATGCCCTGATTGATTTGGTGGTTGTAGATAGCAGTCTTGGAAGACTTGGCGGCGGAGCACCGACCAAGACAGGAATAAACGTTGACCACTTCTGCCTTCAATTAAAGCCAGTTGCCGAGTCAGAAATTACTAAGCATTTAATAAGTTTTGGCATTGAGGTCGGTGAGTTCGTTGAGAGGTATGGGGCGCAAGGACTAGGTAATTCTATCTATATTAAAGATCCCGAGGGAAATACAGTGGAACTCAGAAACCAATTGTGAATTCGGGCAATTACTTGACAAGGCAAAGCAATTGGCAGCCCACGTCTTCCGGACTCACTGACATAAAAAAAGCCCCGCAATGCGGGGCTTTTCACAAACTACGTCGAATGGAACAAGCTGGCTTACATCATACCGCCCATGCCACCCATACCACCCATGTCACCCATATCTGGCATTGCAGGCGTGTCGTCTTTAGGTGCCTCAGCAATCATGGCTTCAGTGGTGACCAACAAGCCAGCGATAGAAGCTGCATTCTGTAGCGCGTATCGCGTGACCTTTGTTGGGTCAAGAATACCCATTTTGATCATATCGCCATATTCACCGGTTGCAGCATTATAACCTTCGTTGTCCTTACGCTTGAGTACTTCGTTAACAACAACAGAAGGCTCGCCACCGGCATTCATGACGATTTGTCGTAGAGGTTCCTGCAGTGAACGACGGATGATATTGATACCTATGTTCTGATCATCATTATTACCTTTCATGCCATCAAGTGCTTTTAATGCTCGAAGTAATGCAACACCGCCTCCTGGAACAACACCTTCTTCAACCGCTGCGCGAGTTGAGTGTAAGGCATCTTCCACGCGTGCTTTCTTTTCCTTCATTTCGATTTCAGTTGCCGCTCCGACCTTGATGACTGCAACACCGCCAGCCAGCTTGGCAACGCGCTCCTGCAATTTTTCACTGTCGTAGTCTGAAGTGGAGTCTTCAATCTGTTTCCGGACCTGGTTAATGCGACTTTCAATGTCGCTTTTTTTGCCGGCACCGTCAATTACGGTGGTATCGTCTTTGGTAATCACAACGCGTTTTGCAGAACCTAAATCATCCAGCCCCACTTTCTCAAGCGTTAATCCAACTTCTTCAGAAATCACAGTACCGCCAGTCAGCGTAGCCAGATCTTCCAGCATGGCTTTACGACGATCACCAAAACCTGGTGCCTTAACCGCAGCGACCTTAACGATACCGCGGATGGTATTCACCACCAATGTTGCCAGTGCTTCACCTTCAACGTCTTCTGAAACGACTAACAGAGGACGGCCTGATTTGGCAACGGCCTCCAGGAGAGGCAGCAAATCACGAATGTTTGAAATCTTCTTGTCGTGTAACATGACGTAAGGTTCTTCTAATTCAACACTCATGGATTGCTGGTTGTTGATGAAATAAGGAGATAGATACCCACGGTCAAATTGCATGCCTTCAACAACCTCTAGTTCGTTGTCCAGACCTGAACCTTCTTCAACGGTAATGACACCTTCTTTGCCCACTTTGCTCATGGCATCAGCGATGATGTCGCCAATAGCAGAGTCGTCGTTCGCAGAGATTGTACCTACCTGTGCAATGGACTTTTGGTCGTCACAGGGCTTGGAGCTTTTTTCCAATTCTTCAACAACGGCGATGACTGCCTTGTCTATTCCACGTTTTAAATCCATCGGGTTCATGCCTGCCGCAACAGACTTCAGACCTTCAGTCACAATTGACTGGGCCAAAACGGTTGCTGTGGTTGTGCCGTCGCCTGCGATGTCGGAAGTTTTTGAAGCCACTTCTTTCAGCATCTGCACACCCATATTTTCGAATTTGTCTTTTACTTCGATTTCTTTGGCGACAGAGACACCATCCTTTGTGACAGTTGGCGCACCAAAACTTTTATCCAGTACGACGTTACGACCTTTTGGGCCAAGAGTAATCCTGACGGCATTGGCCAGGATGTTTACACCTTTCAGCATGCGCTGTCTTGCGTCATCACCAAACTTGATTTCTTTTGCACTCATTTTTCAATTTCCTCTAAAATTATTCTGCGACTCCGAAGGATTAACCTTCGATGACGCCCATGATGTCTTCTTCACGCATGACGAGGAGTTCCTCATCGTCTAGCTTGACCTCTGTGCCGGAATATTTACCGAATAGTACGGTGTCGCCGACTTTGACTTCCAGTGGTTGTTTTTTGCCACTATCAAGTGTTTTACCTGGGCCTATGGCAATGACTTCACCACGTATTGGCTTTTCTGTCGCAGAGTCAGGAAGCACGATACCGCCCGAACTGGTGGTTTCCTCTTCCATGCGTTTTACGATAACGCGGTCTTGCAAAGGACGTATGTTCATATGTTCATCTCCTGAAAATATGGGTTGATAGTTAGGGTTAAAAGTTATTTGTTAGCACTCTAGTCGAGCGAGTGCTAATTATAGGGCAGGATAACCTTCTGTCAAGAGACCGACAGACTCCTAGGGCTCTTTATGCTCCCAGAATTCCCCCTCCAGTGTGACGCTTTTCCCATGGTTTTTTGTGTGGACCCTTCTGTTATGTTGGGCAACGACGACTTTTTTGAGGGCAGAATTGGCAATTTTGCTGCGAATAGAGGGAACCAGGCAAAGGAAGCCAATAGTGTCTGTGAAAAAGCCTGGTGTTAATAAAAGGGCCCCTGCGATGAGTAACATAAGGCCTTCCAGCATTGTGGCTGCGGGTAGTTCACCTTGATCCAGACTTTGTCTGATTTTCGTCAATGTTATGAATCCCTGTATCCGTAACAAAGTCACGCCCAACCCAGCTGTGAACAAGCATAAGGCGATGGTGAGCAACGCACCAATCTCGCTGCCAATGGCAATCAGTAAGTAGATCTCAATAAGTGGGATAAAAATGAATAATATGATGAATAAGTTGAACAATTGTGCCTGCCTCTTGCCTGATATGGTTGGCTTATTTAACAATGTGTTGGCAGAATAGAGGAATTCAAGTCATTTGGGAAAATAGTTGAGGAAATTTTGAGTAAAGCAATCAAACATTTACTGGTTTTGACTACATGTCCGGGGTCAATTACCGCAAAACAGATTGCTCAGGATCTGGTCGCAAATGATGTCGCTGCATGTGTCAATATCATTCCTGGACTAACTTCATATTTTAAATGGAGCAATAAGGTAGATTCAGATGATGAGTTATTGTTACTCATTAAAACTACGTCTGACTGTTATCCAAAGGTCGAAAAGCGAATAAAGTCCCTTCATCCATACGAACTTCCAGAAATTATCGCAGTCCCAATCAAGGAAGGCTTTGCAGATTATCTTCGTTGGATTGAAAACAGCACCAAATAAATGAATATGG
>CAYRXP010000013.1:0-2274 GCA_964428145.1 uncultured Enterobacteriaceae bacterium | reverse complement strand
TATCAGGGTTGCAAGGAAGACGTGCTCTGTTACCCGCCGATAAGCAAGACGCTACCACTCAGGTTAATCGCCACGAGCATGGATGTTGGGGGTCGTGATTCTGATGCAATCGAGACAGGCACAAGGCAAATATCCGAGCAAGACACAATTACTGAGCGTTTGTTAGATGGGGGGTTCCTGCAAAACATAATGGTATTTTTCGGGTTTGGATTGCTGTTGGCGCTGACACCCTGTGTATTTCCGATGGTGCCTATTTTATCAGGGCTTATCGTTCGCCAGGGGAGCAGTATTACAACCCTGCGCTCGTTCTATATGTCACTGACCTATGTGCTTGCCATGGCATTAACCTACGCTGTGCTGGGGGTTATCGCCGCGTCGTTTTCGTTTAATTTGCAAGCCGCTTCACAAAATGTCTGGGTCATTACGGCATTCAGTGGTGTGTTTGTTTTGCTCGCCTTGTCCATGTTTGGCTTTTATGAATTGCAATTGCCAAACAGCTGGCAAAATAAGCTTTCGGCCACAAGAGATGGGCAGGGAGGCACATTGCACGGTGTTGCAGCTATGGGGGTACTCTCTGCAATTATTGTTGGACCATGTATTGCCCCCCCACTGGCCGGGGCACTGCTCTATATCAGCCAAACGGGTAATGCGGCACTTGGCGGACTGGCGTTATTTTCAATGGGCTTAGGCATGGGTGTGCCTTTGCTCGCGATTGGGACATCAACGGGAAAATTATTACCCAAAGCAGGTGCCTGGATGGAAGCTATCAAGCATGTCTTTGGTGTGTTGATGTTAGGTGTGGCTGTCTGGTTTATGGAGCGTGTCCTCCCCGGCCCATTTGCATTAATCCTGTGGGCATTGCTTTTGATCATCTCTGCGAGTTACATGGGAGCACTGGATAGATCAGAAAGACGAACTCAATGGCAAAGATTATGGCGAGGTCTGGGATTGGCGATGCTTGTCTATGGATTTGTATTGATTATTGGTGCTGCGAGTGGTGGAGGTAACGTATTCAGACCGTTAGAGGGCTTAAGCAACAAATATCAGGCAGGCGTAATCAGGTCGAATAAATTATTTTTCGAGCCTGTTAAAGGGCTTGAAGAATTGCAGTTTTCGCTGGATAAGGCTGTCAATGAAGGTAAGTTTGTTATGCTGGATTTTTATGCTGACTGGTGTATCACATGTAAGGAAATGGAACACAGCACGTTTTCCGATCCAGGCGTGCAACAAATGTTGAATGGCGTAATACTATTAAATGCTGATGTTACAGAAAATAATGCACAGGATAAGGCGCTGTTAAAAGAATTTAGTTTATATGGACCACCGGCCATTCTTTTTTTCAACAAAAAAGGAATCGAGAAGAAATCTTATCGAGTGCTTGGTTTTATGAATAAAGATGATTTTCTAAAACATATTCACGAAGTGATGACCGAATAAGTGGGACGAGGATCATTGATTACGGCTGTAGTCGTTGTGAGTTGTTTTATCGCTGGAATTTTTCTCTCTGACTATATTCGTTCAAAGGAACATCCGGATAAAATATCCCTGGATCAGCTATCTTCTGGGGCACAAATTAGTATGCAAGACTTATTGGGCAAACCCTCGCCTGATTTTAGTCTTATGGATGTATCAGGACAGCGACGAAATGTTTCAGAATGGAAAGGTAAAGTCCTGGCGATTAATTTTTGGGCGACCTGGTGCCCGCCTTGTCTGGAAGAAATTCCACACTTTATAAAGTTGCAGGAAAAATATGGGCATCAGGGTCTGCAATTTTTAGGTATCGCGCTTGAGGGTGTGGACGAGATACTTGGTTTCGCCAATGAACACGGCATTAATTATCCTTTGCTTGTGGGCGAAAAGGAAGTGATCAAGCTGGCGGGAAAATTTGGTAATTATTCGGGAGGATTGCCGTATACGGTGATTCTTGATCGAAATGGTCATATCAGTTTTATTAAGAAGGGCCCCTTATCTGTCACAGAAGCAGAGCAAGTGATCACTTCTCTCTTATGAATAGTGAATAATTCACATCTATTTCAAACAGTTTTAATTTTATTAAACACCTCGGAACATCCATTAATTTCTGCTAATATGCACGAAAATGCTATGATCTTCCACAAAATAGGTTCAGGAATCAAAAATGGCTAAATTACTCGTGCTTCATGGCGCAAATCTTAATATGCTGGGGCTGCGTGAACCAGAGGTATATGGCACAAGCACACTCAAAGAAATCAACCAGCAGATTAAATTATTTGCTGATACGGCAGGGCACAGCTT
>CAYRXP010000012.1:7831-15899 GCA_964428145.1 uncultured Enterobacteriaceae bacterium | reverse complement strand
ACGTGAAGGTGGTCGTACTGTTGGTGCGGGTGTCGTTGCCAAGGTTATTGAGTAAACTATGGGCAAAGGGACAGCAGCCTCTAGTGGCTGCTGTCCCTGTTTTTATTGAGAGGTTTTATTTTAGGCCAGTAGCTCAATTGGCAGAGCGGCGGTCTCCAAAACCGTAGGTTGGGGGTTCGATTCCCTCCTGGCCTGCCACTATGCAGGTTGAGAGATCGGTAGTGATACAGGTGTAGTGACATAAGAATACGAATATGAGTTCAAAAGTCGAAACAGTAGATAGCAGCATGGACACCGTGAAACTGGTCGTCGCGTTATTAATTACGGTGGCCGCCATGGCTGCGTTCTATATCTATCCTGAACAATCGATGTTGCTCAGGGTTAGTGGTTTGCTGCTCGGTGGTGGTATTGCTGTTGCCATTGCATTTCAGACCGTAAAGGGCCGCAACATCTGGGGCTTTTTTCACGGTGCTCAGATAGAAGTACGCAAGGTTGTGTGGCCAACACGTCAGGAAACGGTACAAACAACATTGCTGGTCATTTTGGTAGTGATTTTGCTATCTATTATTTTATTTATTCTAGATTGGGGTCTAGGTAAGACCATTGGCTTATTAATGGGTCAGAGAGGTTAACGACAGATGTCTCTCAATTGGTACGTTGTGCATGCATATTCAGGGTACGAAGACCGCGTGATGAATTCATTGAAGGATCGTATCGTACAGTACGATATGGTAGACAGTTTTGGAGAAATTTTAGTGCCGAAGGAAGAGATCGTCGAGATGCGAGAAGGTAAAAAGCGTACGACTGAACGTAAATTCTTTCCCGGTTACGTCTTGGTGCAGATGGAAATGAATGATGATACCTGGCATATGGTCAAGGATATGCCCCGTGTACTGGGCTTTATTGGCGGAACAAGTGACAGGCCAACAGCAATTTCGGATGCCGAAGCAGATTCAATACTTCAGCGTGTTCAAGAAGGTGTTGATAAGCCGACACCCAAGGTGATGTTTGAGCCAGGTGAGATAATTCGTGTTATTGATGGACCATTTAAGGACTTCAGTGGTGTTGTCGAAGAAGTGAATTACGAAAAGAACCGATTACGTGTTTCGGTATTGATATTCGGACGTTCCACACCGGTTGATCTTGAATTTGGCCAGGTAGAAAAAGACTGATTTGGAAGAGGCTGATGTGGGGATAAACCAGAATCAGTTGATTGTTTCTAAGATTTTGTAAAACCAGAAAGCTCAATCTCTAATTGGATTGGAGTTTTCGTAGAGGGGAGCCGAGAGGCGTTATTACCCAAGGAGATAGTGTGGCTAAGAAAATTGAAACTTATATCAAGTTACAGGTACCTGCGGGCCAGGCAAATCCGAGTCCACCAGTGGGCCCGGCGTTGGGTCAGCATGGGCTGAACATCATGGATTTCTGTAAGGCCTTTAATGCGCAGACACAGAGCATGGAACCCAACCTTCCTGTCCCTGTTGTTCTTACAGTGTATAACGATAAAAGTTTTACCTTCATTATCAAGACGCCACCTGCCTCATTTTTGTTGAGGAAGGCAGCGGGCGTCGCCAAAGGCAGTGGCACACCAAATACAGATAAGGTGGGCAAGGTCAACCGACAACAGCTGGAAGAAATTGCCAAGGCAAAAGAACCTGATTTAACTGCTGCTGATATGGATGCATCTGTGCGCACGATTGCTGGTACTGCACGTAGTATGGGCATTGAGACGGAGGGTGTTTGATCATGGCAATTTCCAAACGTGTTAAATCTTGGAAAGATAAAATAGATGAGGGAAAGCTCTATGCTGTCACGGATGCATTGCAGTTATTGAAAGAGTGTTCGACCGTCAAATTTGATGAATCGGTAGAGGTCGCAGTAAACCTTGGTGTTGATGCAAGAAAGTCTGATCAGGCGGTCAGAGGTGCATCAGTGCTGCCTAAAGGTACGGGGAAAACTGTACGAATCGCTGTATTTGCTCAAGGTGAACAAGCCGAAGCTGCAAAAGCCGCTGGTGCTGATGTTGTTGGTTTTGATGATCTGGTAGAGCGTATGCAGGCTGGTGAAATGAATTTTGATGTTGTTATTGCTACACCGGACGCAATGCCTGTTGTCAGTAAGTTAGGTAAAATTTTGGGCCCACGTGGTTTAATGCCTAATCCTAAAGTCGGTACCGTGAATGCAGATGCCGGGCAAGCGGTAGAGAATGCCAAGGCGGGTCAGGTACGTTACAGAACAGATAAAAATGGCATCATACATTGTGCTATCGGCAAGGTTTCATTTGATGTCGAAGCATTAATAGAAAACCTTGAATACCTGTTGTCCGATCTGGTCAAGGCGAAACCAAGTTCAGCGAAAGGCATTTATCTTAAGAAAGTCAGTCTTTCAACTACAATGGGGCCAGGAATAACAGTAGATCAGAGTAGTCTATCTGCGTAGATTTTTAGTTTTTGTTTTTGCATGTGTAATAGGTGGTTTTTATTACGCATTTTGATGTCTTTGTACTAGCGGTGTATCCGTTAGTCGTCAAAGACCGCAGGTGCATGTTTTGTATATGTAAGTGTTTCGTACGTATACATGGAGCAAGCTTAATGTAATTAGATTTTACCTGCGCAGACGGTGATATCCCAAAACAGTTTACTCCTGTTTTTAAGGGTCACCGTGGTTGGTTTTATATTCACTTTTATGAATATGGAGCCTTGGTGTGACCTGGGCATGCGCTTTTCAGAAAAACTGAAAGGGTCGTGAGCCTGAATAACTTAGGAGGAAAGATGTGAGTCTAAACCTTGAAGCAAAGAAAGCGATAGTTGAAGAAGTAGCTGAAATTGCTGGTAACTCACCATCTGCAGTGGCAGCAGAATATAGCGGTCTGGCCGTGAGCGACATGACAGAGTTACGTCAGTCCGCGCGAGATGCCGGTATCTATCTGCGTGTTGTCAGAAATACACTTGCGCGCCGCGCTTTGGAAGATACAAATTTCGATTGTATGCGAGAAGGTCTGATTGGACAGCTTATCCTCGCTTTTTCCAAAGATGAGCCAGGTGCTGCAGCGAAGGTGATTCGTGATTTTGCAAAGAAAAACGACAAACTTGTTGTCAAGTTGGTGGCGCTGGAAGGTAAATTATTGCAGCCCTCTGATATTGATACATTGGCAAACTTACCGAGCAAAGAACAGGCGATTAGCATGTTAATGAGCATGATGACTGCACCTGTTGCAACGCTGGTCAGAACATTGGCTGAGCCACACGCGAAGTTAGTGCGTACGGTTAAAGCGGTCGCTGATCAGAAGCAAGCTGCTTGATTCATTATTAGAATTTTTATGAATTTAAGATTCATAGGTAAAATTTAATTTTAAGATTTAATTGGGAGTATTAACAATGGCTGTAAAGAAAGAAGAACTTTTGGAAACAATTTCTAACATGACTGTACTTGAAGTTGTCGAACTCGTAGAAGCAATGGAAGAAAAATTTGGTGTCTCTGCCGCTGTTGCCGCTGCACCTGCACCTGCTGCTGCTGCTGATGGCGCAGCTGCGGAAGAAAAGACAGAGTTTGATGTTGTCCTGACTGGCTTCGGAGAAAACAAGGTTGCTGCGATTAAGGCTGTCCGTAGTATTACTGGTCTGGGTCTGAAAGAGGCGAAAGAACTTGTCGAAAGCGCACCATCCCCACTGAAGGAAGCGGTGAGCAAAGAAGAAGCAGACGAGGTCAAGAAGCAGTTAGAAGAAGCTGGTGCAACCGTCGAAGTCAAATAAAACTTTTGACAAAAACATCAAGGCAATTCTGTACAAGGCTGGTGGGAATGACCACTGGCCATGTGTTGTTTTGTCTTGGGAAGCAAAAGAGCACGATGAAAATTCAGTCAGTGGATTTTCAATATTTTTTGTCGTACAAGAACATATTGTGAGGATTTGTAATGGCCTACTCCTACACCGAAAAGAAACGTATACGTAAAGATTTTGGCAAGCATCCAAAAGTCATGGATTTGCCCCCCTTACTGGCAATGCAGCTTGAATCCTATCGTAAATTTCTTCAGCTGAATGTTGCCCCTGAAGAGCGTGCAGATAAAGGTCTTCAGGCTGCGTTCAAATCTGTGTTTCCAATCGTTGGATTCTCGGGTAGCGCTATGCTTGAATTTGTTAGCTATCGTTTAGTTAACCCCGTTTTTGATGTTAAAGAGTGTCAGATGCGAGGCATTACCTACGCTTCGTCACTGCGCGTCAAGGTACGCCTGGTCATCTATGACAAAGAGGCGGGCCTGAATAAGAAGGTCGTTAAGGATATTAAGGAACAGGAAGTCTATATGGGTGAGATCCCATTGATGACTACAACGGGTGCCTTCGTCATAAACGGTACAGAACGCGTCATCGTATCTCAATTGCATCGTTCTCCAGGTGTGTTTTTCGAACATGACAAAGGCAAAACCCATTCTTCTGGTAAGTTACTTTACTCTGCAAGAGTGATTCCATACCGAGGTTCCTGGCTCGATTTCGAGTTTGATCCCAAGGATCTGGTCTATTGCCGGATCGATCGTCGTAGAAAAATACCTGCAACTATCCTATTACGCGCACTGGGTTACGATACTCAGGAAATGCTCGATATATTTTTTGACACTAATGAGTTCAAGATTACCAAGAAGGGTATTGCCCTTGCCTTGATACCTGATCGCTTGCGAGGTGAAACAGCAACATTCGATATTAAAGATAAAAAAGGCAAGGTAATTGTTGAAAATGATCGTCGAATTACTGCCCGTCATATCAGGGAAATGGACAAAGTTGGACTAAAACAATTAATGGTGCCAGCTGAATATCTTATTGGGCACGTATTGGCAAAAGACATCGTTGATATGGAAACAGGTGAATTGCTTGCTGCAGCTAATACTGAAATCACAGAAGAACTACTTGAGGCCTTGCTTGAATTCAAAGATTTGACGATTGAAACACTTTACACCAATGAACTTGATCGTGGCCCCTATATTGCGGATACACTAAGAATTGATGCATCAACAACGCCACTTGAAGCTCAGGTTGAAATATACCGTATGATGAGACCAGGTGAGCCACCAACAAAGGATTCTGCTGAGAATCTATTCAAAAATCTCTTTTTTAGTACGGACCGTTATGATTTATCTGCTGTTGGTCGAATGAAATTCAACAGAAGGATCGGACGCAAGGAAATTACTGGTGAAGGCATTCTATCCAAAGAAGATATCACTGAGGTTCTGAAATTACTGATCAACATCAAGAATGGTAAAGGCATTGTTGATGACATTGACCATTTGGGTAATAGACGTGTCAGAAGCGTCGGTGAAATGGCAGAAAATCAATTCCGTGTTGGTTTGGTACGCGTAGAGCGTGCGGTGAAGGAACGTCTTGGGTTAGCTGACTCTGAAGGTTTAATGCCACAGGAAATTATCAATGCCAAACCGGTATCGGCTGTCGTTAAGGAATTTTTTGGTTCAAGCCAGTTATCACAATTCATGGATCAAAATAATCCATTGTCCGAGGTCACACACAAGCGACGCATTTCAGCACTAGGTCCTGGTGGACTGACACGCGAACGTGCCGGGTTTGAAGTTCGTGATGTGCATCCGACACATTATGGTCGCGTATGTCCGATCGAGACGCCAGAGGGGCCAAATATTGGTTTGATTAATTCCTTGGCGATTTATGCTCGAACCAATGAATATGGCTTTCTGGAAACACCTTACCGCAAGGTAAACAAGGGCAAGGTAACGGATGAGATTGAATATTTGTCCGCGATTGAAGAAAGTGACTATGTCATCGCACAGGCGAGTGCGACGACGGATAGCAGAGGTCGTTTAACGGATGTCCTGGTTTCCAGTCGTCATTTGAATGAATTCACCTTGTCATCGCCTGACAATGTCGATTATATGGACGTTTCACCCAGGCAAATTGTATCCGTTGCAGCAGCACTGATACCGTTTCTTGAGCATGATGATGCCAACAGGGCGCTGATGGGTTCAAATATGCAACGTCAGGCTGTGCCGACTCTGCGTTCTGAGAAGCCATTGGTCGGTACGGGCATAGAGAGAACGGTGGCGACAGACTCGGGTGTCACAGTTATCGCTCAACGTGGAGGTCTTGTCGACTCTGTTGATGCCAGCCGTATTGTGGTTCGTGTGAATGATGACGAAGTTACCGCAGGTGAGCCTGGAGTTGACATCTACAATCTGACTAAATATACGCGTTCCAACCAGAATACCTGTATTAACCAAAGACCCTTGGTCAAGCCGGGCGATGTAGTTGCAGCAAAAGATGTTCTGGCTGATGGTCCTTCTACTGATCTGGGTGAGTTGGCGCTTGGGCAAAATATGAAGGTCGCATTTATGCCATGGAATGGTTACAACTTTGAGGATTCAATTCTTATTTCAGAACGTCTGGTGAAGGAGGAGCGTTTCACAACGATACATATTGAAGAACTGACCTGTGTGGCACGTGATACAAAATTGGGCCAGGAAGAAATATCTTCGGATATTCCTAATGTGAGTGAGCATGCACTAAATAAACTAGATGAATCCGGAATAGTTTATATCGGCGCTGAAGTGAATGCGGGCGATATTCTTGTTGGTAAAGTGACACCAAAAGGCGAGACACAGTTAACGCCGGAAGAAAAACTGTTGAGAGCAATTTTTGGTGAAAAGGCCTCTGATGTGAAAGACACTTCTTTACGTGTGTCATCAGGCACCAATGGTACGGTTATCGATGTTCAGGTATTTACGCGAGATGGTGTTGAGAAAGATACACGTGCTCTGGAGATTGAAGAATCCGAATTAAAGAGTGTACGTAAGGATTTGGGCGACCAAATGCGCATTATGGAGGAAGGGGTTTACCAACGTGTAGAGACATTATTGCTGGGTAAACTAGCTGAAGGTGGTCCCAGCGGCTTAAAACCTGAAACCAAGATCACCAGGGCGTATTTAGCGGAAACACCACGAGAAAAGTGGTTCGAAATTCGACTGCGAAACGAGTCTGCAGATCGTCAACTCGAACAAATGTCAGAGCAACATGGTCGTTTGCGTATTGAATTTGATGAGATGTTTGAAGTGAAAAGAGCCAAGCTGACTGCAGGAGATGATCTCGCCCCGGGCGTGTTGAAGATGGTCAAGGTCTACCTCGCGGTAAAAAGAATCATCCAGCCAGGCGACAAAATGGCCGGGCGGCATGGAAACAAAGGTGTTATTTCAATGATAGTTCCGGTAGAAGATATGCCGCACACTAAAGATGGTGAACCGGTCGATATTGTACTGAACCCTTTGGGTGTGCCATCTCGTATGAATGTGGGGCAGATACTGGAAACCCATTTGGGCTGGGCGGCGAAAGGTCTGGGTAAAAAGATATCTGATATGTTGGATGCGCAGACAAAAACAGGCGAACTTCGCAAATTTCTGGAGAAGATTTATAACACAAGTGGTAAAAAGGAAGACCTGAAGAGCTTCAGCGATGAAGAAATCCTGGAACTCTCACAGAACCTGAGAGATGGTGTGCCAATGGCAACACCCGTTTTCGATGGTGCCAAGGAATCGGATATCAAGTATATGCTGAATCTTGCTGGTCTGCCTGAGAGCGGTCAGATAACGCTATATGATGGACGTACCGGCGATCCCTTCGACAGACCTATTACCGTGGGTTATATGTACATGCTTAAACTGAACCATCTGGTTGATGATAAGATGCACGCCCGCTCAACCGGGCCCTATAGTCTGGTGACACAACAGCCTTTGGGTGGTAAAGCCCAATTTGGTGGGCAGCGTTTTGGTGAAATGGAGGTTTGGGCACTTGAGGCATATGGTGCGGCGTATACCTTGCAGGAGATGCTCACAGTCAAGTCTGACGACGTGAACGGCAGAACCAAAATGTATAAGAGTATTGTTGACGGTGATCACCGTATGGATCCAGGTATGCCCGAATCGTTTAATGTTCTGGTCAAAGAGATCCGTTCACTCTGTATTGATATTGCACTGGATCAAAAAGACTGATCATGGCATTTTCAGAAATGAATTTAAATATTTTCGACGTATTTACGGTACAACGTGCCATACATGTAATAA
>CAYRXP010000012.1:0-7731 GCA_964428145.1 uncultured Enterobacteriaceae bacterium | reverse complement strand
ACGGTACAACGTGCCATACATGTAATAAGTACGGTACCGTCTTGTGGAGGGTGTAAACCTTGAAAGATTTACTAAGACTTTTAAAACAGCAGGGCCAAGTTGAAGACTTTGATTCCATATCCATTGGCCTTGCTTCTCCTGAAAAAATTCGCTCGTGGTCATATGGCGAGGTCAAAAAACCAGAAACAATAAATTATCGTACATTTAAACCGGAAAGAGACGGTCTTTTCTGTGCCAAGATTTTCGGCCCGGTGAAAGACTACGAATGCCTTTGCGGAAAATATAAAAGATTAAAACACCGTGGTGTTGTCTGTGAAAAATGTGGTGTCGAAGTAACATTGTCGAAAGTTCGTCGCGAGCGTATGGGACACATTGACCTGGCAAGTCCGGTCGCGCATATCTGGTATTTGAAATCCTTACCTTCAAGGATGGGTTTGATGCTGGATATGACCTTACGTGAAATTGAACGTGTACTTTATTTCGAAGCCTATGTTGTGATTGAGCCAGGTATGACTGAGCTTGAACGTGGCCTATTGATGACGGAAGAATCCTATCTGGAAGCCATGGAACAATATGGTGATGAGTTTGATGCACGCATGGGTGCGGAAGCGATACGTGAATTGTTAATGACTACAAATGTTAAGGAAGAAATAGGCACTTTGCGCGCTGAGATTCCGGAAACCAAGTCTGAGACAAAACTTAAAAAAATGACAAAACGGTTGAAGCTACTTGAAGCCTTTATGACCTCAGGGAACAAACCGGAATGGATGGTTCTGAAGGTATTGCCAATATTGCCCCCCGAACTGAGGCCATTAGTTCCGTTGGATGGTGGTCGTTTTGCGACATCTGATCTCAATGATCTGTATCGTCGCGTGATTAACCGGAACAATTGATTAAAACGCCTGCTGGATTTGAGCGCGCCGGATATCATTGTCCGTAATGAGAAACGCATGCTACAGGAATCTGTGGATGCGTTGCTGGATAACGGTCGTCGTGGCCGCGCGATCACAGGTACCAACAAACTACCTTTAAAATCACTTGCCGATATGATTAAGGGTAAGCAGGGTCGCTTCCGTCAAAATCTACTTGGTAAACGTGTCGATTACTCAGGCCGTTCTGTAATCGTTGTTGGTCCGACGTTGCGGCTACATCAATGTGGTATTCCCAAGAAGATGGCGTTGGAATTGTTCAAGCCATTTATCTTCAGCAAGCTTGAGTTCAGAGGTCTGGCAACCACCATCAAAGCAGCCAAGAAACTGGTTGAACGAGAAGGTGCTGAGGTCTGGGATATCCTGGAAGAAGTGATTCGTGAACATCCAATTATGCTTAACCGTGCACCAACATTGCATAGATTAGGTATTCAGGCATTTGAGCCTATCCTGATTGAAGGCAAGGCGATCCAGTTACACCCTTTGGTTTGCACAGCTTTTAATGCTGACTTCGATGGTGACCAGATGGCTGTCCACATTCCATTATCAGTGGAAGCCCAGATTGAAGCACGGACCTTGATGATGTCCACCAATAATGTGCTTTCTCCAGCGAATGGTGAGCCAATCATTGTGCCAACTCAGGACGTTGTCCTGGGGCTTTACTACATGACACGAGAGTCAGCAGATGCCAAAGGCACGGGCATGATATTTGCCGACATTGATGAAGTTCATCGTGCCTATGAAACCGGGGTTTTGGACATCAGAGCGAAGATTACTGCACGTATTCGTGAGACAAGTACCGATGAAAATGGTGAAAAACATGAGAAGCTGATTCGCGTAGAAACCACAACCGGCCGCGCTTTACTCTCTAAAATCTTGCCCGAAGGTCTTGAGTTCTCACTGATGAACAAGACGCTAAGCAAAAAGGTTGTCTCAGTCTTAATCGACACTGTTTACAGAAGGCTAGGTTTGAAGGCAACGGTCATTTTTGCTGACCAATTGATGTATGCGGGGTTCCACTATTCAACACGTGCCGGCGTTTCCATTGGCATTAATGATATGGTGATCCCTGAAGAGAAGGACAGCATTATCATGCAGGCAGAAGAAAGGGTGAAGGGCTTTCAGGAGCAATATTCCTCGGGTCTGATTACCAATGGTGAGCGTTATAACAAGGTCGTGGATATCTGGTCTCATACCAATGATCGGGTGGCCAAGGCCATGATGGACAAAATGAGCACAGAGACCGTACAGAACCATCAAGGTGAATCTGTCACTCAGGAATCATTCAATTCAATTTATATCATGGCTGATTCCGGCGCACGTGGTTCGGCAGCGCAGATTCGCCAATTGGCTGGAATGCGTGGACTGATGGCCAAGCCGGATGGCTCCATTATTGAAACACCGATTACAGCGAACTTCCGTGAAGGCCTGGACGTGTTGCAATACTTCATTTCAACACATGGTGCTCGTAAGGGTCTGGCTGATACTGCGTTGAAGACGGCAAACTCCGGATACCTGACGCGTCGACTGGTTGATGTGGCGCAGGATCTTGTCGTTGTTGAGGAAGATTGTGGCGCAGAAGAAGGCTATGCCATCAGTCAAATTATCGAGGGTGGTGACGTTGTCGAGGCATTGAAGGACCGCGTGCTTGGTCGAGTACTGGCCGAGGATGCAGTTAAAGTTGCCACGGGTGAGGTTGTTGCCCCTCGCGGTACATTGCTGGATGAAAACTGGGTCGATGTTATGGATAAGAGTGGTATCGATCAGGTGACAGTACGTTCAGCAATTACCTGTAAGACGCGTTATGGCATCTGTGCTGCTTGTTATGGTCGAGATCTGGGTCGTGGACAATTGGTCGGTATTGGTGAAGCTGTTGGCGTTGTTGCGGCCCAGTCAATCGGTGAGCCAGGAACGCAGTTGACGATGCGTACCTTCCATATTGGTGGTGCAGCGTCCAGAGCGGCTGCCGTCAGTAATATCGAAGTGAAATATGGCGGAATACTGCGTCGTCAAAACATCAAGATGTTGCAACATGAAAAAGGACATCAGGTGGTAATTTCCCGTTCTGGTGAAATTGTTATTCAGGATGAGGACGGCCGTGAACGCGAGCGCTACAAGATTCCCTATGGTGCTATTTTAACCGTTGATGAAGGTGAGGAAGTCCAGTCAGGACAAGTTGTTGCTGATTGGGATCCACACACACATCCCGTGATCACAGAAGTGGCAGGTCGGGTGCAGTTTTCGGATATGGTAGAAGGTACTACAGTTGAACAACAGGTCGATGAGATTACCGGCCTGACCAGTATGGTCATTATCGATCCAAAACAACGTTCTGCAGCGGCAAAAGATTTACGTCCCACTATCAAATTGATCGATGACAAGGGCGGAGAGTTGATCATCCCGGGAACCGAGATACCAGCGCATTACATGTTACCAGCGAATGCGGTGGTCAATATTGAGGATGGTGCTGAGATTAAAGTCGGTGATGTTGTTGCACGACTACCACAGGAATCTGCCAAGACGCACGATATTACAGGTGGTTTGCCTCGTGTTGCTGACCTGTTCGAAGCACGGAAGCCGAAAGAACCCGCAATTATGGCTGAAATCACGGGAACTGTTAGCTTTGGTAAGGAGACAAAAGGCAAGCAACGCCTCATTATCTCAGGGCCTGATGGAGAACATTACGAAACCCTGATACCTAAATGGAGACACATTACTGCATTTGATGGTGAACATGTTGAACAAGGCGAAAGTATTGCAGATGGAGCACCAACACCCCATGATATCTTGCGCCTGAAAGGCGTACATGCCCTGGCAAATTATATTGTTACTGAGATTCAGGAAGTGTACAGACTGCAAGGTGTGAAGATTAATGATAAACATATCGAGGTTATCGTCAGGCAGATGCTGAGGAAGGTGGAAATTACTGATCCTGGTGATACAAAACTCTTGAGAGGTGAGCAGATTGAAAAATCAAGGGGTCTTGATGAAAATGAGAAGATGATCAATGAAGGCAAGCAGCCCGCCAAGTGGGATCCTGTGCTTTTAGGCATCACTAAGGCATCGTTATCCACAGAATCATTCATTTCAGCAGCCTCTTTCCAGGAAACCACACGCGTTCTGACTGAAGCAAGTGTCTGTGGCAAGGTTGATGACCTCAGGGGGCTGAAGGAAAATGTCATCGTCGGGCGATTAATCCCAGCTGGAACGGGCCTTGTCTATCATACAGAGAGACGACAGAGAGCCACGGATGAAGAGTTGATAATGGATGAGGCATCAGAGGCAATCCCGTTGGCTACAGCGGAATCAGTAGATGAGGTATCAAATCAGGAAGAAGGGATGCCGACGGCATAAAAACTGGTTTATTGCTTGACGGGTGCGCCACCAAGCCATAGAATTCCGCTGCTTTGTCAGGCCTGATTCATAATCGTGCCTGACAAGTTGTTTTGGGACTTGGAAATGTTTGGAGGATGGTTACCGTTTGGCCTCCTGACGTTAGAGTTCTGACCATTAGGATTACCCGATAATTAACAAACCGTGAGGCTAGTTGAGAAGTTTCTCTGGCTCTATGGAGAGGGACGCTTTGACTATTTTTAATGGATGAATTGACACAGATTAAATGACTAGAAAATAGCAACATTGAATATGACGACGATTAATCAATTAGTTAGAAAACCGCGCCAACGCCAACGCGTTAAAAGTAAAGTACCCGCGCTGGAAGCTTGCCCACAAAAACGGGGTGTCTGTACACGTGTCTATACGACAACCCCGAAAAAACCGAACTCGGCCCTTCGTAAAGTCGCCCGCGTCAGATTAACGAATGGACATGAAGTGTCGACTTATATTGGCGGTGAAGGCCATAACTTGCAGGAACACTCTGTGATTTTGATTCGCGGTGGTCGTGTCAAGGATTTGCCAGGTGTTCGCTACCACACAGTTCGCGGCACCCTGGATACATCAGGTGTAAGCGATAGACGTAATGGCCGTTCAAAATATGGCACTAAACGTCCGAAATAAATAAGTCCGAATAAGTGAGTTAAGTAAATAAATACGGAACGGGATAAATAGCAGAATTTTATAAAGAGTACTGATATGTCAAGAAGAAGAGTTGCCGAAAAAAGAGAGAATCTACCTGATCCAAAATTTGGTGATCAAACACTGGCCAAGTTCATTAATATGATTATGAAAAGTGGCAAGAAGTCCGTCGCTGAAAGGATTGTTTATGGTGCTTTGAACGAAATGGGTGGAAAGGGTAAAGGCGAACCATTAGAGCTTTTTTCAAAGGCACTCGATAATGTCAAACCCATCGTTGAAGTGAAATCGCGGCGTGTCGGTGGTGCAACCTATCAGATACCTGTCGAAGTCCGTCAGGCGCGAAGCGTTACTTTGGCTATGCGCTGGTTGGTTGATGCAGCCAAGAAAAGAAGCGAAAAAAATATGGGCTTACGTCTGGCTGGTGAGTTACTGGATGCTTCAGAAAATAAAGGGTCAGCAATCAGGAAGCGTGAGGAAACGCACAAGATGGCTGAAGCGAATAAAGCTTTCTCACATTTCCGTTGGTAAATCTTTAGAAATCTAATTTTTAGAAAGTATAATTACAATGGCAAGAACAACACCCATAGAACGCTATCGTAATATCGGCATTATGGCCCATATTGACGCGGGTAAGACAACAACGACAGAACGTATTCTGTTCTACACTGGTGTCTCGCACAAAATTGGTGAAGTTCATGATGGTGCCGCGACCATGGACTGGATGGAGCAAGAGCAGGAGCGAGGCATCACGATTACCTCAGCATCTACGACCTGTTTCTGGAAAGGCATGGCAGGTCAATACGACGAACATCGTATTAATATTATTGATACACCAGGGCACGTCGACTTCACCATTGAAGTTGAACGTTCATTGCGTGTGCTGGATGGTGCTTGTGCCGTGTTCTGTGCTGTGGGTGGTGTTGAGCCTCAGTCTGAAACAGTATGGAGACAGGCAAATAATTACAACGTTCCTCGCATGGTCTTTGTCAATAAGATGGATCGCGCAGGTGCGGATTTCCTAGGAGTTGTCGAGCAAATTAAAGAACGACTTGGGGGTATTGCTGTCCCCATGCAGATTGCGATTGGTGCTGAAGAAAATTTTGAAGGGGTGGTTGACCTTATCAGGATGAAAGCGATCTATTGGGACGAGACTGATCTGGGTAGCAAATATGAAGAACGAGAGATCCCGGCCGATCTTCAAAGTCTTTGTGAAAAATGGCGTCAAAATATGGTTGAGACTGCTGCAGAGGCCGATGATGAGCTTATGGAAAAATTCCTTGAAGAAGAGGAACTGTCAGTTGAGGAAATCAAGATGGGCATTCGCAGCAGGACATTGGCAAATGAGATTGTTCCTGCTTTTTGCGGCGCTGCTTTTAAAAATAAAGGTATCCAGGCCTTACTGGATGGTGTCATCGACTATATGCCGTCGCCAGTAGATGTTCCAGCGATAAAGGGAATTTTGGACGATGGCAAAGAGACAGAAGTAGAAAGACCCGCGAAGGATGATGCTCCGTTCGCCGCATTGGCATTTAAGATCGCAACCGATCCTTTCGTAGGTAACCTAACATTTTTCAGAGTGTATTCCGGTATTTTGAGTTCTGGAGATACTATCTATAACCCGGTCAAGGATAAGAAGGGACGTATTGGTCGCCTGATGCAAATGCATGCCAATCATCGTGAAGAAATCAAGGAAGTCAGGGCGGGTGATATTGCTGCCGCTGTTGGTCTCAAAGATGTGACAACAGGGGATACACTTTGTGATAAAGACAACGTGATTACATTGGAGCGCATAGTGTTTCCAGAGCCAGTGATCGCCGTTGCTGTAGAACCCAGGACCAAGGCAGATCAGGAAAAAATGGGAATTGCACTGGGTAAACTTGCGCATGAAGATCCATCTTTCCGGGTGTCGACGGATGAAGAGTCCGGGCAGACCATTATCGCCGGTATGGGTGAGCTTCATTTAGAAATTATTGTCGATCGAATGAAGCGCGAATTCAGTGTGGAGGCAAATGTAGGTAAGCCCCAGGTGGCCTATCGCGAAACAATTCGCAAGGTTGTTGAGAAAGTCGAAGGTAAATTTGTACGTCAGTCAGGTGGTCGCGGTCAATATGGCCATGTGGTATTCAAATTGGAGCCACAGAAACCAGGTGCAGGTTACGAGTTTGTTAATAAAATTGTCGGTGGTGCAGTGCCCAAAGAATACATCGCTGCAGTTGATAAAGGTGTTCAGGAACAAATGGTTAATGGCATCCTGGCAGGCTACCCAGTTGAAGATGTCAAAGTTACTTTGTTCGATGGTTCTTATCATGATGTTGACTCCAGCGAAATGGCGTTTAAAATCGCCGGCTCGATGGGATTCAGGGCAGGTGCTATTAAGGCGAATCCCGTGTTACTGGAACCTGTGATGAAAGTCGAAATCGTGACACCAGAAGAATATCTGGGGTCAGTGAATGGTGATATAAACAAGCGTCGCGGTATTTTACAGGGGTCTGAGGACTCAGCTGCAGGAAAAGTTATACGTGCAGAAGTGCCTCTGTCTGAAATGTTCGGATATGCAACCGATCTGCGTTCGGCAACACAAGGTCGTGCGACGTATACGATGGAATTCAAAAAATATAAAGAGGTTCCGGTAAATATCGCCGAGGGCATCATGAATAAGAATTTATAAATGTATATCAATCAACAAACGATAAGATAAGAGGTGATTAGCTGTGTCCAAGGAGAAATTCGAACGAACGAAGCCACATATCAATGTGGGTACGATAGG
>CAYRXP010000011.1:0-16797 GCA_964428145.1 uncultured Enterobacteriaceae bacterium | reverse complement strand
AGACCAAAAGCTTTATGTGGTGATTTGCCGACGCGCCCGGGAAAGATCTTCTTCTGTATCAATCCCAATGCCTGCGGATGCGCAAGCTTCTTCAATATAAATTTTTTCGCCAGTATATAAGGCCCTGAGTTGTTCGAGAGATTCACGGCGTTCAAGTTCACAGACGGGTATTGCACTAAATTTCTTTAGATAAGCAACCCGGTAAGCATAAAGACCAATATGTTTAAAATAATTTTGCTGTTGTTCATGTCCTTCCTCCTGGCCTTTCATTGCATGTGGAATGGTCGCCCTACTGAAATATAGTGCTGTATTGTTTTGATCAAATACGACCTTAACAACATTTGGATCGTTGATATCTTTTTCATTATCAATTCGTTCGCAGATTGTGGCAATGCTGTGATCTGGATGATCGTGTAAATTTTTTGCGACCTGATGTACTAACTCTGCTGGAACGCCAATTTCATCACCTTGCAGATTTACGATAATTTCTTCATCTTTTAATTTCAGTATTGATACAACTTCTGCAAGTCTGTCTGTACCCGATACATGATTAGTTGATGTCATGATGACTTCGGCACCAAAAGACTCCGCTTTTTCTTTAATGCGTGAATCATCTGTGGCAATGTAAATGTTTTCAGCGCTGCACTGACATGCTGACTCATAAACATGCTGAATGAGTGACTTGTTATTAATCTCCAGTAATGGCTTACCGGGTAATCGGGTTGATGCGAAACGTGCCGGTATGATTATATGAAATTTAAAATCAACCTTTGAGATTTTCAATTTCCTCGTCTGTAAGTGTTCTGGCCTCTTCTTCCAACATGACAGGAATTCCATCCTTGATAGAATATGCGAGACGCGCAGATTTTGAGATCAATTCCTGATTTTTTTTGTCATAAATTAAAGGCCCCTTGGTGACAGGGCAAACCAGAATTTCAAGCAGCTTTTTGTCCATTAGTAATATCCTTTAATAATATTGTCAGGCGATGTTCGAAAGCGTTCGACATAGTTACCTCTATTGGCAAGAACCAATGTTTCTCGGAAGCAAACTCAGTACATTTTACAGCATCTTTTTCCGTCATGACGACAGGAAAGCCGTCGTCAAAGCAAATATCTTCTGCTTTAAATTGATAATGGTCAGGAAATTCGTGCTCTATTGTGTTTATCCCTCTGCCACGCAAATAGGAAAAGAATTTTGTTGGGTTTCCAACACCTGCAATTGCATGAACCGATCTATTACGAAATTTTTCAATATCATATTGTTTATTCTCATCTACAACTGAGCATGGTTGCTGAGGAATATATTCCATCTCGAATTCACCACGAATTGCGCCACTATTACATACGATCATATCAACACTTTTAAGACGGCTTACTGGCTCTCTTAGTGGACCAGCCGGTAAACAACGGCCATTACCAAACCGACGAATACCATCAATGACGGCAATTTCAATATCACGCGCAAGTGCATAATGCTGTAAACCATCATCACAAATAATAATATCAACCTGCTCATGCTCAATCAGTGCTTCCGCGGCAACATAACGATTTGGCGCAATGGCGACAGGACAGTTTGTCCTGCTCGCCAACAAGACGGGTTCATCACCAACCAATTCAGGATTACTGTCTCTACGTACCTGCTGGGGCCATTGCTTGACTCTGCTTTTATATCCTCTGCTGACTATCCCTGGTTTATAGCCTTTCTCTTTTAAATGTTCTGCCAGCCAAATGACCAGAGGTGTTTTTCCTGTACCACCTACGACGATGTTCCCTACAACGATCACGGGGATATCCAAGGTCTGGATTGGTAATATGCCAATCTGGTAAACAAGATGACGCAATGTCATTATAAACCGATAACACCACGCGAGTGGTGTTAGTGCGATTGACAACGGGTGCTTGCCATACCAGAGGTCTTCTATAAATTCAGGGGATACCAGCATCATTTACCCATGCACTGACATCAATAATCATCTTCATCAATTCTCGTGGCAAATGTAATATTGACCAGGCCCAACTGACGAGCTGCATCCATAGTTCTTATGACAACTTGATAAGGCGTTTCTTCATCTGCACTTATGATAAGTGGTGCATCCTCGAGATTCGAGGCAATTTCATAAAGTGCTTCTTTTATAGTTGATATTTGCGAATTTAATAACTCTTTTTCATTAATAAAAATTCGTGATTGGTTATCAATGGCGACGTTAATCGCATCGGGTTTCGCCTGAGCGATCTCTTTACTTGCCTTAGGCAAAGTGATATTCACTTCTGATTCATGCTCGAATGTTGTTGAGACCATGAAAAAGATGAGCAACAGGAACACCACATCAATCAGTGGTGTGATATTTAAATCGAGTTCTTCACGTGGCTTGGACTGAAAATTCATTGAATATTTTCCTTGGCCACATTTTTTAGAGAATGGTTGTCATGAGAAGCATATTCATTTTCTCGTAATCCTTGCATGACCTCGACCATTTTTAACGATTCTTGCTCCATCGTCATCACCAACTCGTCCACCTTACCTCTGAAGTATCGATGAAACATCAGTGTTGGGATGGCAACGGATAATCCTGCTGCAGTTGTCAGCAAGGCCTCTGATATACCTCCTGCAAGAATACTGGCATCACCGACACCGTGAGTTGTAATAACAGCAAAGACTTTGATCATGCCGATGACCGTCCCCAATAGACCCAGCAAAGGTGAAATTGATGCAATCGTTCCCAGCGTATTCAGAAAACGTTCCAGAGAATGTGCGACATGGCGTCCAACCTCTTCAATACTCTCCTTCATCACTTCACGTTCGTGTGAACGGTTAACCAGACCCGCCGCCAGAATCCTGCCCAGTGGTGAAGCAACGCTCAAATCCCGAATACGTTGATTATCCAGGTGGCCTACTTTTGCCCATTGCCATACCTGGGCGACGAGATGCTTGGGTGCAATACGTTTTTCCTGCAGAGACCAGAATCGCTCTAAAATGATCGCTAATGAAAGGATCGAACAGATTAATATCGGCCACATCAGTACCCCACCTGCTTTGATTAGTTCCAGCACCTTATGCATTCTCCCCTTAAAAATACTTTTATAAATAAACCGTATTTAATAATGATAATCAATATTCAGAAGTCCAAAATCGCCAATTCTGTTGCCTATGGCGGGTAGAAGAGATGTCTGAAGCCTCAAATTTGAATACCAATGCCCCATCACGCGCCGTATTGAGCATTTTAACCTGATGTGATTCATAGCGGGATATTATATCCTGTTTCGGGAATCCAAATCGATTCCGATACCCTACCGGGAATACAACGTATTTCGGTGATACAGCATTAATAAAAGATGGTGAGGATGAGGTCTTGCTCCCATGGTGTGGGGCGATAAGCACAGTCGCAGACAGTTTTTCCTTAGACTGGGATGAACTTATAAGCCTGGATTCGACAGCACGTTCAATGTCTCCTGTTAGTAACACGGAACCTTGAGCATTACTTACCTTAAGGACACAAGAGGCATTATTACCCCAAATGTTCCCTTGATAGCCTTCAGATGAAGCGGGGTTTAATATTTCAAAATCCACCCCATCCCAACGCCAACTCTGGCCTTCGACACAATTGCCCAAGTAAGGATGTGTCATTTTTTCTCTAACACTGGTGAGCACATAAATCTCAGGGTATTGCGCGAGAATATCATTGGCGCCACCAATATGATCTCTGTCACCATGACTGACAATCAGCAGATCCGGATGTTGGATATGTTTGTGTTTAAGAAATGGAATAATCACTGCCTTACCTACGTTAAATCGCTCGCTATATCTGTCACCTGTATCATAAATTAGCGAATGATTTTGCGTCTGGATGACTGAGGCCAATCCCTGCCCAACATCCAATTGGGTAAACCAAAAATCACCAAACTCCGGGTTTTCTGTCTGGGGAAATAAAAGTGGGAGTAACCAGATGACACCAATCCATCGTGCTGGAATCCCTTTAGGTAACAGGATAATAAGTACACCAATCATCCCTAAAGCAAATGCCAGTGTTGATGGAGATGCGCTATGCCAGATGTTGAATTCCAACCTCGATAAATAATCGAGAAATGGCCAAAAAACACTTAAGGCCTGCCCCGCAAGTTGTAATACAAATTCACCGGCCGGAAAAATAAAACACAATAAAACAATGCCAAGCAATACCAGGGGGACAACAATCAAGCTGATATACGGTACTGCGACGATATTGGCGAAAATACCCACCAATGGAACCTGCTGAAACCATAAAACCAACAGTGGAAACAAGCCAACAGCGACCAGATATTGCACCCTGCCCCATTTCAACCAGCCACTCCGCCACCATGACATGTTTCCGTTTATACGGCATGTCATGCCGTAGGCAATGATTGATATCGCCACAAATGAGAGCCAAAAACTGACATCCATTGCAGCAAATGGATCAATGATTAACACCGCCAGTAGTGAAGTAGCAATTATATCGGTGATGGCGATTTTTCGGTGAAAAAAGCGTGACAAAATCCAAACAGTAAGCATAATCAATGCACGTTGTGTCGGTATCGCAAAGCCTGCTAACGCTGCGTACATTAGCGCACCAAATAACCCTGATAAAGCAGCAAATCTCTGGGATGCCAGATAAAGTGGTAGTGAACCTGAAAGCGCCCATAACCACCGACCCAATATGAAAAACAAGCCAGCCACCAAGCCAATATGTAAGCCAGAAATTGCCAATAGATGACTCGTCCCTGTTTGTGTCAATGTCTGCCACTGCTGTGGTGAGACTTTGCTACGATCCCCTAAACTTAAAGCCAACAGGAGACTCTTTTCAAAATCGCCTGAATCAGATAGATGTATACGATTAATTAAATTTCGGAGTAAATAACGTTGATGATTGATAGAAAAGATGGATGCCTGATGAATTAATTCATTTTGCTCATCATTTCTCACATAGCCGGCAGCACGAATGCGATGTTGAAATAACCAGCCTTCATAATCAAAACCACCGGGATTGCTGAATCCATAAGGTCGTTTGAGCCTTACATAAAGTTGCCAATGTTCCCCAGATTTTACTTCAATATTATCTCTATACCACCCGAGACGCACCTTTCCAGGGTTTTTTAAAACGACACCATCTTGCGATTTCATTTCAATGATATGAAATTCAAAGCGAATCCCAGAATCCAAAATTTGCGGTAATGAAACAACCTGACCTGTGACAATCACGGTATCACCTTCGATCATTCTATCCAGACCAGTAGATAAAATGACGTCTGCACGAAGCAATGCCCAAAGGAAACCACAAATAATTGCGCAGAGAATTTGGAATTTAGGTAAGACAAACACAGACCATAAGACGATAGGCAGAAAAACAACTCCCCAGAGGGGCGGCAACGTTGGCACTTGTAGAAAGGTGGCAATGCCAATTAAAAATGCGATCGTCCCTGTACGCATTAGCTTAACTTCTCCCTGAATACAATTGTTCTGAAATAAATTAATCCGTGAACTGCTATTTGTAAGTGTATACCCAAACTACTTGGAAATGCAGGTTTCAGCATGATGAAACCTGCATTTCCAAGTAGTTTAGGTATAATAGCGCGCCATTAATAGCGCGCCATTAGAAGTCGCCGAACTCTAAATTTTTTATATAGTTATTTTTTAAATGAGTCTTAAATCCTACTTACAAAAATTTATCCCTGAAAAAAATCATTTTCAGGAACATAAACATCTGCGCCATTTTGGAGATTGGTTGCATGATCCAAATATCTGGCATCTGACACGTCGTTCATCTGCAGGAGGTGTGGCGATAGGATTATTCTGGGCAATGATGCCTATTCCTCTACAAACAGTTTTTGCTGCTGCCACGGCCATCATCTTAAGATTAAATCTGCCCTTATCTATCATCTTCGTCTGGGCAACCAACCCTGTCACTGCCGCCCCTGTTTATTATCTGGCCTATAAACTGGGGAGTATATTATTGGACGAACCAATACAAAACGTTGCTTTCGAATTTTCCATCCATTGGATGACGGATACTCTGGTGCATATCTGGCAACCTCTCGTGGCGGGTTGTTTATTGTTAGGCGTATTCAGTGCCGCAGTTGGCAATGTCAGCATTCGAATACTATGGAGATTATTATTATTACGGAAGTGGGAACAAAGAAGGCAGGATAGATTCAATCAAAATTGACCTGACTGGCTGCGATGTAAATTCTTTTGGCCAAAATACCAATAACCCACTACGATCAAATTGCGTTACTGTAAAGGAATCCTTAGAATACGGGTTTAAATCTTAAGGTAAGTTGATAAGAACATAGATAAATTTAGTCTAATTTTACGAGAAGGCAGTAATAACAGGCAAAGCATGCAAATAAAAATTAAATTACTCGCTGTAATCATCATTTCTGGCATCCTTATAACTTCTGTTGAAGCTGGCAATGAACAAATTCAGCGATTGATACAGCAAGGTGATTTTGAGAAGGCACTTGTCATGGTGGAGGAGCGACTATCCAAGAATCCAAACGAAATTCAGGTTTTGTTTCTAAAAGGATTAACCCTCGCCAGTATGGACAGGCTCAAGGAAGCGGAATCAGTTTTTATAGATTTAACCGAGGATCACCCCGAGTTACCCGAACCTTTTAACAATTTAGCTGTAATCTATGCATCAAGTGGTGAATACGATAAAGCTAAAGAAGCATTAATTAGTGCCATAAATACCCATCCAAGTTATGCCATAGCACATGAGAACCTGGGTGATATCTACGCCAAAATGGCTTCACAAGCTTATAATCAGGCCCTTAAACTTGATTCTAACAATAAGGAGACAAGAAAAAAGCTCGCCATGATCAATGACTTGATCCTGGAGCCGGAACACGTCACTAAAGATCAACGACTAGCAGCCCTCCGTCCCGAGGCTATCGCACAAATCGATACAGAACCTGTAGTTCAAAAATCAGAGCCCGAACCTGAATTGGCTAAGTTCGACCCTCGGCCAACCGCCATTCTGGAACTTTCTTTTGATAGTGAAGCAGCGCGTAAAGAAGTAGAAATCGCCGTAAATAGTTGGGCCAGTGCCTGGTCTTCGAAAGATGTGGACAGATATATCAAGAGCTATTCAGTGAAATTTGTCCCGCCAAATGGTTTGAGCCGTGCAAAATGGCAAGAACAACGGCACATACGTTTGAATCAACCGAAATACATCAAAATTACCCTCAAAGATATGACGGTTAAAATACTTGGGAAAAATTTTGCAATGGCAAGGTTTACTCAGACCTATCAATCTGATACTTATAATGATCAGGTAACCAAGCAACTATTGTTGGATAATGCCGATGGGGCGGCCTGGCTAATTTCAAGAGAAGAATCTAATTAGAATGGATAACTGGAGGACTATATCGCCATCAATGAAATTGATAAAAAACACTGCCGTCACAATTCTAATTGCGCTTAGCTTATGCCAAACACTGACAGCAAAGGAACAACAGCAATTTCAAGAAACGAGGCAACATCTCTCGGCTAAATCAGAAGCTCTGTTAATGTCTGCCCTTGAAAATATCAGTCAATCAAAGATCGATGAAGCGCTGACGGATCTTGACAAATTAAGGAGCATCAATCCTAAATTTAATTTGGCCCAATTAATATATGCTGATTTAATGATGGCGAAGAGTCAGCGTATTACCAATTTTGGAAATCTCCAGATGGAAAACCCTGAACAAGTAAATGCCTTGCGTGACGAAGCACTTGCTCGCTGGAATTATTACAAATCACCTATTGATAAAACCCTGATACCTTCCTCCGTGATCCAACTGGCAAACGCGCAGGATCATGTGATTGTTGTGGATCAATCCAAGCATCGCTTGTTCTTATTTGAAAATCGAGATGGTGTACCAGTTTATGTGGATGACTTTTATGTCACGATAGGTAAGAAAGGCACTGGCAAAGCCGTTGAAGGTGATCAAAAAACACCGTTGGGTGTGTATTTTATCACTCGCTTTATCGGGCCCGGTGAATTACCGGATCTCTATGGGGATGGAGCATTTCCTATTAATTATCCAAACATCTGGGACAGGCGTAGTGGTCGGACTGGTACTGGTATTTGGTTACATGGCACACCCAGTGAGACATTCTCACGGCCGCCGGATGACAGTGATGGTTGCGTCATCATCAGTAATGATGATTTGAACACATTGGCACCCTATATTGGTGAGGGTCAAACAACACCTTTAATCCTCGCGCAGGAAATTGAATGGGTTACGAAAACCGAATGGCAACAGCACCGAAAGAATTTTTATGGGCATCTTGAACAATGGCGAAAAGATTGGGAAAGTCGTGATGCTGGATTGTATTTACGTCATTATTCCAAAGACTATGAAGGGCTCGGTAAAAACTATGAAACTTGGGTTGCGCATAAACGCCGTGTAAATCCTTCCAAATCTTTTATCAAGGTGAACTTAATCAACACGAGCATCTTTCTTTACCCCAATGGGACCGATCCGATTTTGGTTATGACTTTTATGCAGAACTATTCCAGTGATAATTTTCACCGTGTATACCGTAAGCGTCAATATTGGCGAATGGAAGAAGATGGGAACTGGCGAATCATTTTTGAAGGGTCAGTTTGAAGTAACATTAGAAAATTTAGCTGCACATCATGGTCCTAATTTGCCGGATAATCTTATCCATAACTGTGGCTTTTGCCAAATTGTAGCTATCCTCCGATTGGCAAGCTCACAACATTTTCCACATCTATTAAAAAAAGTTTTCTATCGCATCCATTTCACCCGATTTTTTTTCTTCACCTTGAGCCAATCGTAGTTCTTTTTCCAGATCCACTGATTCAGTTGGGCGCTCCACTGGCATATTTTGTCTTAACCATCTAATCATATCAATCCATATATCATTGACCTCTCTCGGGCTGGGCATGATACCGGCGTATTTAAGTTCAATGGTGAGGACGGGAATACTTCGTTGAATACCAGCGAAATTTCCCAGAGAGCCGGGATAGGTCCCAAGTAGATTCAAATGTAAACGACCGAGCCTATTGGGAGCATTAGTAGCACCATTGTGATTGAAGTCTACGATCCCATGGGGTGCGTGAACAGCAATAATGACATCAGGCTTAAAGTCATTGATTTCACCGTATAACCAACGCGTTTCAGGTTCGCTTAATGGGTGGGTACCGGGATAGCGTCGAGGGTTTTTATTTGTGCGTACAACCCAGTAATGTTCTGATTTTTCTTTCCAGCCTCGTGTTGGAAAATTTCGATTGAGGTCTACGCCATTTGCATTGGTACGGCTGGATTTTTTCTGTAACAAACCGTCCGGATTCATCAAGGGAGTGACATGCCAGTGAAATAAACCTGAATGAAATTGATCCAGCGTCTTAAGCCATTTGAAAACCACACTTACAGAAGAATATTCATCGCCATGGGTGCCACCAATTAATAAAACGCGACCCATGGGTTCACGACTCTTCAAAGGAGGATATTCCTTGAACAGAATTGGGGCGCCATTAACAGAAACACTGGTACCGCGCTGTAGATTACGATTTAGGCATTCTTTGTAACCAACGCTGGATAGTTTTTTTGCAATACGGAAACATTCGTGATCGATACGTGGTGTTGGCGCTCGCTCTTCAGTCAATGCATGGCTTGCATGCAATAACAGAGTAAGTCCCAGAACGATCAAGATTTTTATACGGTGCGTCTTCATATCAAAGCCATTATTCCAATTGTTAGGCTCCTTATCAACAAAGAAGCTAACACACGGTTCACTATTCAGCATCGGTCTTCAATTAATATGCCTAATGCGCTTCCAAAAGTCCATCATGTAACTGATAAGTTTTATCCATTTTCTCTGCCAGGCTCAGGTTATGTGTCACCATAATCAAACTAGTGCCGACATCCTGTTTTAATTCCAGCATTAAATTAAATACCTGGTCTGCAGTTTTCTCGTCTAGATTCCCCGTCGGTTCATCGGCAAGGATACATTCTGGTCGGGTGACCAATGCCCTGGCTATGGCAGCACGTTGTCTTTCACCGCCGGATAATTCTCCAGGTTTATGTTCCAAACGTTCTCCTAGCCCGACTTTTCCCAGTATTTCTTTGGCTGACATGGCCGCTTCATTCGCATCGCAATTATCAGAAATTAACAGGGGCATGGCGACGTTTTCAAGCGCTGTAAATTCGGGTAATAAATGATGAAACTGGTAGATAAAACCCAAAGATTCATTACGTAACTTCCCCCGCTCTGCATCAGTGAGTGTTGATGTTTTTTTACCGACGATTGTCGTTTCGCCTTTGTTGGGCAAATCCAGCCCAGCCAGTAAATGTAACAGGGTGCTTTTTCCGGACCCCGACGCACCCATAATAGCGATACTTTCACCCCGCGTGACCTGTAAATTGACGCCCCGCAATACATCGACCTGCAAATCTCCTTCAGCAAAGGATTTGTAGAGATCAACACATGAGAGAACCTGATCAGTTAGTTGGTCACTCATAGCGTAGTGCCTCGGCAGGTTGTGTGTGTGCTGCCCTAAGTGCAGGATAAATCGTTGCCAATATGCAGAAAAGAAAAGAAAAAATACCTATTATGATAACATCGCCCCTACGCAAATCCGAAGGCACTTCACTGATGTAATACACTTCGGCCGAGAGAAAATCTACTTGTAACATTTTTTCAATGGCAGGAATGATGGTTTCTACATTTGATGCTAACCAAACGCCACTGATAACACCGAATAGTATTCCCACCAAGCCGATTAATGTACCCTGGATCATAAAAATTGCCAGAATACTTTTCGGACTGATACCAATAGTTCTCAATACTGCGATATCCGCTTGTTTGTCAGTGACTGTCATCACCAGGGTTGAAATGATATTAAATGCAGCCACGGCGACAATCAGCATAAGAATAAAGAACATGACCGTTTTTTCAGTTTTTAATGCCTCGAAAAAGTTTGAATGCCTTTGCGTCCAGTCCGTTACCCAGAAATAACCGGGCAATTGTGAAACAACATTTCTGCTAACGACTGGTGCGGTGAGGATGTTGTCTGTTTTTAAACGTAAGCCTGTTGGGCCGTCCTTGCGAAATAAACGCATGGCATCGTCCAAGTGAATCAATGCCAATGCACTATCAAACTCGTGCATGCCAATCTCGAAAATACCTACAACCGTAAAACGTTTGAGTCTGGGCAGGATACCTGCTGGTGTGACATTGGCTTGTGGTGCAACCAGGGTAACTTTATCACCGACAGTCACACCGAGTGTTCGTGCGAGTTCTTTCCCAAGAAGCATATCAAATTCACCAGCGACAAGGCTTGATAACTCTCCTATGATCATTCTGTCTGCAATGACAGAAACCTTGGTTTCTTCTTCTGGTAATATGCCTCTTACAATCGTGCCATTAACACTTTTTGCGTGTGTCAGCATGCCTTCGGCATGAAAATAAGGGGCGACACCGATAATTCCTGGATAATGCTCAATCTCAGCAGCTAGGGTTTCCCAGTCTGAAAGTGATTTGCCTCGTTCTACCACGGTGGCATGCGAAGCCATCCCCAGGATTCTATCGGTGAGCTCTTTCTCAAAGCCATTCATCACAGAAAGTATGGTAATTATAGCCATGACACCAATACCGACACCCAAAATAGATATTAAGGAAATGAATGATATAAAATGATTACGGCGTTTGGCTCGTACGTAACGCAGACCGATAAAGACTTCGACAGGTTTAAACATGAGCGGCATTATAAGCGACAATCACAGTTTTAACATAAGACATAGGTTTAAAATAAAACTTTTCCGTTTAAGGGATCATTCTTGAGACTACTTGCAATTGATACTGCAACTGAAGCTTGCTCGGCTGCCCTGCATATTGATGGGGCGATCACGACAAAATACCAAGTCGCACCACGTAAACATGCTGAATTAATCCTCACCATGGTCGATGAACTGCTTTCAGAGTCAGGGGTTTTACTCTCGCAGCTTGATGCTTTGGCATTTGGACGCGGGCCCGGTGCATTTACCGGTGTACGCATCGCAACAGGAGTTATCCAGGGGCTGGCGATGTCTGCTGATTTGCCCGTCGTGCCTGTTTCAACACTCGCAGCCCTGGCGCAAGGCGCAATGACAGAATCAAAACAGCTTGCCTGTGCGATCGATGCACGTATGGGCGAGGTTTACTGGGCTTTATATCAGGCAAACGACGCAGCCATAATGCAGCTTGTCGGCGAAGAAATTGTTTGCCCGCCTGATTCAATTAGATTTTTCGACTCAGGGGACTCGGTTGAATCTGATAGCTGGTTCGGTGTCGGCAGTGGTTGGGAGACCTATGGGTCAGAACTACAAAATCAGATGGGAGATGCCCTAGCTGGATTTAGACTGGGTGATTATCCTTCAGCGAAAGCTATCTGTGCCTTAGCTATTGATGCTTACCAGCGAGGTGATACTGTGGATGCTGCAGAAGCGCTTCCTGTTTATTTACGGGATAAAGTCACCGATTAGATTTGTACGTAATAAATATGCACAGACATACTATCTACATTAGATATATTGTATATTTCAATGATTATTAATAACTTTTAAATATACTTAACCAAGTTTCTTAGTAACCGACAGCTGGGTTTGCAGAATTGGCTAACAGACTAAAGCCCGGTTAGAATTTCGTTATAGGCATTATCGTCTATCAGTTCTTTAACTTCTTCGGGATGACTAATGCTTATTCTCATAAACCATCCATCGCCTTCAGGATCTGCATTGACAAATTCCGGTTCATCTCCCAGATTTTCATTTATCGCAAGCACAGTGCCTGTTAATGGCATTTTTACCTCTCCAGCCGCCTTTACTGATTCCACGACGGCAGCTTCGTCGCCCATGCCTAGTTCTCTGCCAACCTCAGGTAATTCTACATAAACAATATCCCCTAACTGCTGCTGGGCATAATCAGTAATACCTATCGTTGCTGTGCCATCTTCTTCCAGCCTGATCCACCGATGATCTTCTGTGAATTTCATCTCACTCATTAGAATTATTCCTAATATTGGCTCTGATGTAGATAACAATTTTTTATGTCGTCATGGTGCTTAGTATAAACCGCAACCGTTTCAACATGACGCGGATTATCGCGACAGAATATTCTATGAATTAACCCACAATTGCAACCACTCAGCGTCACGCCCCATCTTCATTTAAGCGTCGGATAACACTCTTGATCTCGCCAGAAGCATTCAATCTCAGATGGCGATAACCCGCAGCACGACCATCTATTGTATATTGACCCGCCCCAGGCATAAATTGAACACAGGTAGAAGGCGTTGCCATCAGGGTGACGCCATGACGTTCAGAGAAAAATTCCTGATGGATATGTCCCCACAAAACAGCTTTGATATGATCATATTCATCCAGAACATTAAAAAAATCTTCTGGGTTATTCAATCGCATACTATCCATCCATACGCTACCGATTTCGACTGGGGGGTGATGCAGGCAAATCAGTACATGTTTATCGAGATTTTCATTCAATATTTTATCCAGAAAATCAAGTTCATCCTGTGCAAGATATCCGGCATGGGTGTTTTCCAAAAAGGAATTCAGCATGACAACAATCCATGACCCTATTTCGATAGACTTTGCAGTATGGATATTTTTTTTATTTAATACCTGATACATCAATTTCGGATCATCATGATTTCCGGGTAACCAAAAAATCGGTTTATCAATATCTGTCAATATATCGAGTAATCTTTCGTAGACAACAGTCACTGGATCATGCGCAAGATCACCCGTCACTAATACGGCATCCACCGGCCAGTCATTGTTTTTGGCGAGATTTAATACTTCTTTAAGAGAGGATTGGGTGTTTACGCCATCTAATGTTTCTTTTTCATCAGCAAAAATATGTGTGTCCGTGATTTGCAATAGCTCGGCATAGTCCTGATGAAATGGTTTTATCTTGAAATGATTATTCATGCTTACTGTATTGGCTTATTGTTCTGCTTATTATCCAAGTTATTATCTGGCCCAGCGATGATTCAGAAGTGGAATATTTTTAAATACGGGGATGAGCATTCCATAAGCTGCCAGACCAACAATATCAGCAACGATATCGAATAAGGAAAACATTCTGTACGGCAGAAAATGTTGAATAATCTCCAATGAGAAACCATAACTGATCAGGAAGATTACTTTGATCACATTGAAACTGTACCCCGGGAATGAAAAATCCGTTAGTAAAGCTAATACAAAAAAGACAACGAAATGATTTAATTTATCGTATGACGACGGGACAACTCTGAATTCCAGTGAAGTAGTTGCCAGGAACGTCACTACTATCAAAGTAATAAATAATAAAAATCTGAAAGAATGAATCGTTGTTCTTGATAATTTCATTTCGAAACAGATAATACATCGCCCTGCATTTTTTCGAAAAAGAATTCATCAACATCTGCCAGCTCGGTGCTTCTTCTCATATTGGGCAAACTATTCAAGAATACTTTTCCATAGGGTTTGCTGATAAGCCTTGGATCACAAATCATGAGGACACCGTAATCGTTCGCGTCTCGTATCAATCTACCAACGCCCTGCTTCAAGTTAATCACGGCCTGTGGTACTTGATAAGTCATAAATGGATTTTGTCCGTTTTCCTGCATCTTGGCTGCCCGTGCGCGGAATACCGGATCATCGGGGGGTGCAAAAGGTAATTTGTCGATGATGACACAGGAAAGCGCCTTGCCCCTGACATCAACACCTTCCCAGAAGCTGTTGGTGCCCAGTAGAACAGCATTTTTAGTTTTGCGGAACGATTGCAATAGTTCTGACCTTGGTGCATCCCCCTGCCGTAGTAATGGATAGTCAATCCTGCCTGCTAATAAACGATAAGCTTCATTCATTGCGCGATGGCTGGTAAATAATAAAAATGCATGTCCTTGACTTGCCTCAATCACTGGCAATGCCATATTGATAACTGCCTCAGTATAAATCGATTCGCCAGGTTCCGGCATACCTTGAGGTAAATAAAGTAATGCCTGTTTTTGATAATCAAATGGGCTGGACCAGCTTTGGGCATTTGTCTGTGACAAACCGAGTTGATCGGTAAAATGTGTAAAATCTCCAGCAACAGAAAGTGTGGCTGAAGTATAAATACAATTACAACCATGTTCTGCCAACCGCGCCTGGAATGTGGCTGAAATATCCAGAGGAGTTTGATGCAGTAAGAAGCCCTGCCCTCTCGTTTCTAACCATTGAATCAGATCTTCCGTTTCTCTTTCCATGAACGTCTGTAGCATTTCGATCATATTGCTGCATCGTCGCCAACAATTCTCTAGTGATTTTGACCGTTCCGCGAGGATATCCAGATATTTTTCAAGTGTGATTAAATGATCGAGAAAATCCTGCAGTGCCTCTTTGATTTCTTTATCAGCAAATACCTCATTCCATGCGCTGCGTCTTTCTTTACGTCCAAAACTTAGACGTAATTTACGCAAACTTGTTTGGCATTCCCGGATTTCATCCTGCACTTCTTCCATATCGCTTGCATCGGTCAAGTATGCAACTGTGGTATCATTAAATAACTCTGTAAATTGACGGCTACTCAGAGTCTGACTGAAAAAATCCGACGCCAGGTCAGGCAATTGATGAGCTTCGTCAAAAATAATCGTGTCTGCTTTTGGTAATACTTCACCAAAGCCTGACTCACGTAATGCCAGATCTGCCAGAAGCAAATGATGATTAACAACGATCACCTCGGCTTCATTTGCCTTACGCCTGGCCTTAAAGACAAAGCAGTTATCATAAAAACTGCAATCCTGCCCCAGACAGTTTTCTGCCGACGAAACAATTCTGGAGCGAATGGCAGCATCTTCCGGCAGGGTGGTTAATTCCGCCAGATCACCTTTGTCTGTCTGTGTTGCCCATTGTTTTATCATGGGTAACTCCGATAAATCTTCTTTGCTGATATAACTGAAATTTTCATCGCCATATTCGAGTCTGTGTAAACAAAGATAATTTGCCCTGCCTTTGAGTAAGGCTGTGACAATCGGAACATTTAATGCCTTGCGTACAATGGGCAAATCTTTGTAGTACAACTGGTCCTGAAGGTGTTTGGTGCCTGTAGAAATAATCACCCGTTTGCCAGATAGCAGTACAGGGACCAGGTAAGCGAAGGTTTTCCCTGTCCCGGTACCTGCTTCACACACAAGTGAGTCATCATTGCTAAGTACCTCAGCAATCGTCTGTGCAAGTTGCTGCTGTTGAGGGCGCACGGTAAAGCCATCAAGACAATTTGCGAATGGGCCCGTTTCAGAGAGGATATCGTGAACATTAAACATTAATTAAGTATAATCCTTTAGGCCCTTCCAATTGGAAAGGTGAGTACATCACGAATATCTTCAGATCCTATTATTGACATTAGCAGTTGATCAACCCCCACCGCAATACCTGCGCATTCAGGAAGGCCATGTTTCAATGACTTTATTTTCGGCGCAAGAACCATGATTCTGACATTTACAGTTCACTAATTGATATTTAATCTCTGGCATTTTTATCTTTTTGCCCGTCCGACATATTCACCCGTTCGGGTATCAATCTTCAGTAACTCACCATTCTCAATAAACAAAGGCACCTTCACCACGGCTCCCGTTTCCAAAGTTGCTGGTTTCGATCCCCCAGATGCTGTATCACCTCGTAGGCCAGGATCGGTATCTGTAATTTGAAGTATGACAAAATTTGGTGCTGCGACCATTAACGGCAAACCATTCCACAAAGTGACTTCACAAATTTCTTCACCTTTCAACCATTGTGCAGCTTCCTCAACGG
>CAYRXP010000010.1:6110-16855 GCA_964428145.1 uncultured Enterobacteriaceae bacterium | reverse complement strand
CTCACGCAAATCCTATCAAAAATATACATGTGTCTGATCAGCATCATTTTGGATTCGTCAGATTGGATGCAGCATCAATGGGGGTGTCGGCACTCGGTTACATTGTACTGGCCCGCGAACTGGGCAAGGTATTTATGCAATGCATTAAGGCGTCAGACAATATAGATTTATTGTGTCCTGCATTCATCACTGATGTGGAAATATCGGATTCCATGGTCAGCGTCAAAGTGAATATTGATGGTGTAGAAAAAACAATCACCAGCAGGCTATTGGTGGCGGCTGATGGCACAGAATCTAGAACAAGAGCCATGCTAGGCATAGAAACGAGTGTTAAGGATTATGAACAAGTCGCGATTGTCAGCAATGTCATTCCGCAAAGACCCCATAACGATACGGCATATGAACGATTTACCGAGAGCGGTCCCTTAGCTTTGTTACCATACACACAACAACGGTGTGTTCTGGTATTTACTGTTGCCACAGCTGATGCGGAAAAATATTTGCAGTTGGACGAACAAAGTTTTCTGGATATTTTGTTGCAACGTTTTGGTCGTCGTCTGGGTAACTTTTCAAAATTAGGTCAGAGAAAAAGTTATCCGTTGAAAATGTTACAAGTGGAAGAACAAGTAAAACATCGTGCAGTTGTTTTGGGAAATGCTGCGCATGAAGTCCATCCGAATGGTGCGCAGGGATTCAATCTTGGCTTACGTGATGCAGCAGCACTTGCTGAAAAATTGATCGAGGCCCGGGAAAAGAATCTGGATATCGGTGAATACACACTGTTGTCATCCTATCTGGCATCCAGAAGAGATGACCAGCAACGTGTGTTGCGATTTACAGACAGGCTGGCGGAAAGTTTTTATAACAGACAGGCAATCAAGATCATTGTACGAAATCTTGTAATGTTGGCAACCGATTTGACCCCACCACTGAAACATCGATTCACTCGATGCGCCATGGGCTTTTTGGGCCATCAGCCGTCCCTAGTATGCAAATCGTCTTTATTGCCTAGGCAGGAGCCCGCATAATTGAGTACTTCTGGACATATTCACGTGGATGTCATCATTGTTGGCGCGGGTATCGCAGGTGCAAGTCTTGCAGCTATCCTGAAAAATAGTGGTGTCACGTGTGCTTTGATCGAAGCGAATCTAGCCAACAAAGAACAAGGTATCGACGGTCAAATATGCACTGATCCGAGAGCACTGGCGATCACGATCGCCTCCAAAAATATTCTCCAGTTAATAGGGGCCTGGGATGAAATACCCAAAGACCATCTTGGTTGTTTCCGCAAGATGTATGTCTGGGATGAAAATGGTCTGGGGGAGGTGAATTTTGACAGTGCCGATTTGTATGAGCCTGTCATGGGTTATATCGTCGAGCAAAGGATTATTGAGCAGGCACTGGAATCCGCACTAAACAAGTCCGACCATGTCAGTTGGTACCGGCCCGTTGAAGCAAAAACACTCAAGACAGAAAAAGATAAAATTTGTATTGGACTGGATGATGGTCGGCAATTATCGGCTAGCCTGTTGGTGGCAGCCGATGGCCAGTCATCCACAATTAGAAGATTGGCGGGCATTAATTTTAAAATCCATGATTATCATCAACATGCCCTGGCATGTGTGGTTGAAACAGAATTGCCACACCAGGAAGTTGCGTGTCAAAGATTCTTAAGTCGTGGGCCTCTGGCTTTCCTGCCCATGGCGAAGCCTAATCAATGCGGGATTGTTTGGTCAACGACACCAGAACATGCAGTAGAATTAAAAAATCTCGATGAAAAAATATTTAATAAAGTTCTGGCTGAAGCATTCGCATATCATGCAGGAGAAATTATTCATACTGTTTCACGTACAACATTTCCGTTGGCTCGTGCTCAGGCAGACGAATATTGTCGACCGCGTCTTGCCCTCGTAGGAGATGCAGCACATCGAATTCATCCCCTGGCGGGTCAGGGGGCAAATATGGGGTTGCTGGATGTGGCCAGTCTGGCCGAGCTTATCTTGCAGGCAAAAGAGAAAGGCAGAGACATCGGTGCATTTTCTGTTCTCCGCAAATATGAGCGCTGGCGCAAGGGTGAAAACAGCACCATGATGATGACCATGGAAGGGTTTAAATATTTGTTTGAGAACAAAACAACTGGATTATCCTGGTTACGTAATGTAGGGATGGATGTGTTTGACGCGATTAAACCAATAAAACATGAAGTGATGAAACGTGCGATGGGCCTGGTAGGGGATTTACCCGATATCGCCCGCAGTCATTTTTAATCACGGCTGATTCAAATTTCTGGCATTCATATCCAAACTGCGTTTCCAAGTAGTTTGGGTATACGTTTATCCTTATTCGGGTACAATGCCCGCCTTATTTAGTCGTGGCCAGAAGATGTGTCCAGAGATTGATGAATGAGTAATGAAGAGAAAATATTGTCATCAAATTTTATTCGCAACATCATTGCGCATGATTTGAAACAAAATAAAAATGAAGGCCGTGTACATACGCGTTTCCCTCCCGAACCGAATGGTTATCTGCATATTGGTCATGCTAAATCCATTTGTTTGAATTTCGGTATTGCTGAAGAACATGAAGGTGGGCTGTGTAATTTACGTTTTGATGATTCAAACCCGGAAAAAGAAGACCTCGAATATGTAGAAGCCATCAAGGAAGATGTTCGCTGGCTTGGGTTTGATTGGCAGGACAGACTATTTTTTGCATCTGACTATTACTTGCAACTTTATGATTATGCCGTGATTCTTATCAGGGCTGGAAAGGCTTATGTGGAGAGCTTGAGTCTTGAGGAGATTCGAGAATATCGGGGAACACTGACGCAGCCCGGAAAGGCAAGTCCAGATCGCGATCGTTCTATTGAAGAAAATATCGATTTGTTTGAGCGTATGCGTTCAGGCGAATTTGAAGATGGAAAATATATATTGCGTGCGAAGATTGACATGGCTTCACCTAATATGAATCTTCGTGACCCTGCCATTTATCGTATTAAAAAGGCTCATCATTATCGTACTGGAGATGAATGGTGTATTTATCCTATGTACGATTTCACACATGGTATTTCTGATGCTCTTGAAGGCATTACGCATTCTCTCTGTACTTTGGAGTTTGAGGATCATCGTCCTCTATATGACTGGTTTCTGGAACAATTGCCCATTCCTTGTCATCCACAACAAATTGAATTTTCACGCCTTAATCTGAACTATACAGTGACCAGTAAACGAAAATTAAATGAGTTAGTGACGGGTGACTATGTCGATGGTTGGGATGATCCCCGTATGTTAACCATCGCCGGTATGCGTCGACGTGGTTATACTGCAGCGGCCATCAGAGATTTTTGTGAGCGCATCGGCGTGACAAAAAATGACACCATCATAGATATGTCTGTCTTGGAAAATTGTGTTCGGGAAGATCTTGATAAAACAACACGAAGAGTCATGGGTGTCCTTAAACCGTTACGTGTGGTGATTGATAATTATCCTGATGATCAAAGTGAAGAACTGGATGCACCGTATCATCCAAATGATCCAGACATGGGAAGCCGAATAGTGCCTTTCTCAAAAGTTATCTATGTAGAGCATGATGATTTCATGGAAGAACCGCCAAGGAAATTTTTCCGCCTTGGACCGGGACGAGAGGTACGATTACGCTACGCTTATTTCATTACCTGTAATGAAATTATCAAAGACGAGCATGGTGACGTGGTTGAATTACGCTGCACTTATGATCCAGAAACAAAAGGGGGTAATGCCCCGGATGGTAGAAAGGTCAGGGGAACGATTCACTGGGTTTCTGCAGAACACGCGCTGGATGCAGAGGTGCGCGTTTATGATCGTTTGTTTAATGATCCTGAACCAGACAGCAATCAACATGATAGGGACTGGAAAGAATTTTTAAATCCGGAGTCCATAGAAATCCTGGATAATGTCAAGTTAGAACCCAGTCTTTCAAAAGCAAAGGCAGGCGATCAATTTCAGTTTGAACGTCTGGGATATTTCAATGTAGAGTCAAAAAATTCCAAAGCGGACAAACTGGTCTTTAATAGAACGATTCCCTTAAGGGATTCGTGGTCAAAGAAGCGGTAGTCATTAAAAACAATCTTGAAATGAGCAAACCCATGAGTGATCCAGTAGTTGCTTTGCATCAATCTGAACTCAAAAGTTTACCCTTGCTAAGTCGGGGCAAGGTGCGTGATATATATGATGTTGACGAAAATCATATGTTGATTGTGACCACTGATCGATTGTCTGCCTTCGATGTGGTCCTGCCCGATGCCATCCCTGGCAAGGGTGCGATCCTGACGACAGTATCAAATTTCTGGTTTGACAGGACTAGGCATATTATCCCCAACCACCTGAGTGATAAATCCCTGGCTGAAGTATTACCCGATGAAGCAGAACGCAACATGATCGAGGGTCGTGGTATTGTGGTACGCAAGCTGAAACCGTTGCCTGTCGAAGCAATTGTTCGAGGATATCTCATCGGTTCCGCTTGGAGTGACTACCAAAAGACAGGGGCGGTATGCGGTATTGACTTGCCTGCAGGACTACAACAGGCACAGCAACTACCAGAGACTATTTTTACCCCTTCTACCAAGGCTGATGTCGGCGATCATGATGAAAATATCAGTTTTGAAAAAACTGTCAGCCTACTAGGTCAGGACACGGCCGAGCTGATGCGGGATGTCAGTTTAAAGCTTTATCAGGAAGCGGCAGAATATGCCCTGGAAAGGGGCATTATTATTGCTGACACCAAGTTTGAATTTGGTACGGATAAAAACGGTGAACTGGTTTTGATTGATGAAGTATTGACGCCGGATTCATCGCGATTTTGGCCGGCAGATGCTTATCAGGTGGGTCAAAGTCCGCCAAGCTTTGACAAGCAATATGTACGGGATTATCTGGAGACACTGGACTGGGATAAAACTGCCCCGGGGCCGTGTTTGCCAGAAGAGGTCATACAGCGGACGGGTGATAAATACCGGGAGGCCAGGGACCGCTTGATAAATTAGGAATCAATTAATAAATTAGACCGGGGAGAGTGAAGTGGGGTCGTTGGATAAACTGCTTGAGGGTTTTAAGCAATTCAAACAGCGTTATTATATTGCTGAACCTGAATTGTATGCAAAACTGATCGACAGGGGGCAAACACCAAAAATTCTGGTGATTGCTTGTTGTGATTCCCGTGTACATCCTGCTCAAGTCTTGAACACTAATCCGGGTGACATTTTTGTGGTACGTAATGTGGCCAACCTGGTTCCACCTTTCGAAAATGATGGGAAATCTCATGGTACAAGTGCCGCAATAGAATATGGCGTCAAACATCTCAAGGTCGAACATATCATTGTGTTTGGTCATGGTCAGTGTGGTGGTATCAAGAGTTTGATGGCAGGTGGTGTGGGTTTAGAGAAAGGGAGTTTTATTGACCCATGGATGAGTACAGCAGTACCTGCACGCGGGAAGATTCTTAAAGAACATAGCGAAAAATCATTTGAGGAACAGTGTCAGATCTGTGAACAGGCTGTTATTGAGGTATCCGTTAAGAATTTATTATCATTCCCATGGATCAAGTCTCGGGTCGATGCTGGTAAACTGGATGTGCATGGCTGGTACTTTGAAATTGAAAAGGGTATTTTGTTTGAGCTGAACCAGAAAGAGGGTACTTTTTCATCTATTCGTTGATTATCAATTAAAAGGTAAGAAAATGGTCAAGACGTTTATTTTATTAGCTACGGCTCTCATGTTGGTTTCCGCATGTTCTGATGATGAACAGGGATCGTCTGAACGTAAATTGAGTGGCGATCATGTCTGGAAAGAACAAACAGAGACAATAGACAAAGCCAAAGAGGTAGAAGGATTATTGCAAGATGTTGCCGAGAAACAACGCCAGGCAATTGAAGCGCAAGCCCAGTAAACCATCAGATAATAAAAATTTAGATAATCAATCAGTACGACTGGTGATTTTCAGCAAATGATAACCGAACTGAGTTTTCACTGGTCCATGAACAACGTTTACTTCACCACTGAATACAACTTCATCGAATTCCTTGACCATCTGGCCCGGACCGAATTCGCCTAAATCCCCACCCTGTTTGCCTGAGGGACAGCTTGAGTGTTCTTTGGCAATATCCGCAAAATCTGCGCCATCAGCAATTTTTTGTTTCAATTTTTTACATTTTTCTTCTGTATCAACCAGTATGTGGCTTGCTTGTGCTGTAGGCATAATTTTTCTCTAGATAATTAAAAATGTCTAATAATTATTATTGTAATTGTTTTACTTCCCCTGGGGGATATAAAGGCTCATGTTTGTCACTATAATATTCAATCAGTAAGGTCATCAATAATTCATCTCCTGCGCCAATGCCATCTAGCAGAATGTATTCAGCTTGCAAAGGTTCTTTATACATACCTTGTTCCTCATAGTGCATTTTTGCTGATTGTGACAGATGCGAATAGGCGCGTTTGTAATTCGGTTCGCCCAAATGGCCCTCATAAAAAAATTTGCCATGTGCAAATAAGGAGTATTTTATAGAAGTCCTTGGTGCCGCTTGACGGTGTCTCGATGCTGCTTGACAGTAAAGTGTTCATTTCCATCAAAGGCTATTAACCCATCTTATTGAATAGCAACATCCTGTCATCTGGATCGACCACCGCACGCATTGCCTTATTAAACTCAGCGACGGTTACGCTGTGGGCTTTCAACATGACTTCAAGTTGCTGATTCTCCTTTTCTGACGGGGTTTCTCCTTTGTCGTATTTCTGTTCGAGTGATTGTATGAACTTGTAATAGGTATTCTTAGTTTCAGACATACGCAGGTAGGCTTCCCATGCTGCCTGGGCGATAGCAGGGAGTTCGTTCTCGCTTGCTTCCGTCATTGCGGTTTATGCCGCTTCATTTTCCGCAGAGTATTTCCCTAGCGTTGCCTGACTATTGCATTTTTCCCGGTGAAGAAGAATTGCCTGCGCTTTGACGACATTATCTTCTTTACCCTGCCAGGCATCCAGGCAAGGTGCCTGAAGTGCACGTCCGTAGGAAAAGCTCAATGGCCAGGGTAAAGGAGCGTAATTTGCATTCATTTCATTCAAGTGTACTGTGGCCATCTCAGCTGACTGTCCTCCAGAAAGGAATACGATGCCTGGTATAGCTGCGGGCACAGTATTCAGTAGACAATTAACAGTGAGCGCTGCAACATCATCAACACTGGCTTGTGTTGAGCAGCCTTTACCTGAAACGACCATGTTGACCTTGAGTATAGTGTGCTCCATGGCGACGTTCTGTTTATAAAGTTCATTAAACAATGCCCTGAGTGTTGTCTCAGTGACGTCATAACAAAGTTCAATGGTATGGTCTCCATCCATCAGTACTTCTGGTTCCACCATCGGTACTATCCCTGTTTCCTGACAAAGTGCAGCATAACGTGCAAGTGCATGGACATTGGCTTCGATACAGCCCATGCTCGGAATACCTTCACCTATGGTGATCACTGCCCGCCATTTGGCAAATTTGGCGCCAAGTTGCCTATATTCGGCCAGACGGTCGCGCAAACCATCCAGGCCTTCGGTAACTTTCTCGCCAGGATGACCTGCCAGATCCTTGGCCCCCGTATCAACTTTGATGCCGGGCATGATGCCCTGTTCGATGAGGGTCTCTGGAAATGGGATTCCATCAGCGGTAGATTGCCTGATGGTTTCATCAAACAAAATTATTCCACTGATATATTCACTTGCGCCTGGATTGGTGATCAAAAGATCACGATAGGCCCTACGTGATGCTTCTGTTGATTCAGTATTGATACCATCAAAGCGATTTTTAATCGTTGGGAAACTTTCATCAATTGCGAGTATACCTTTACCTTCGGCAACCATTGCCTCAGCTGTTTGTTCCAGATCTTTCGTGCTCATATTTGGCCCCAGTTTCAAGTCAAAATAACTAATTTAAGTGCTTCCAGCTACAGTTTCTGTCTTGCTAGATTAGATGGTGTGCTCCGTTGCCTCTCCGACACGAAGAAGCTTCATGTTATTTGTTCCCCCACGACGACCGCGTAGGTCACCCTTGGTAATGATAATGTAGTCACCATTTTTAACGACATTGTGCTTCAAGAGTTCTTCAATAATATCCTTATTGGCCTCCAGAGGATCTGTGTGCGTGATGTCAAACTTCATTGGGTAAACACCACGATATAAGGAAACCCGTCGACGGGTAGACGCATGACGTGTAAATGCAAAGATCGGGATGCCCGATTTAATTCGCGACATCCATAAGCAGGTGCCACCTGTTTCCGTGAGTGCGGCAATGGCTTTTGCGCCAATATGATTTGCTGCATACATGGTGGACATAGCGATAGCTTCATTGATAGATTCAAAACGTCTGTTGATACGATGATCTGAAACGGTCACACTTTTTTGTTTCTCTGCTTCTTCACAAATGTCAGACATGGATGCAACGGCCTTGGCAGGAAAATGCCCAATACTGGTCTCTGCTGACAACATTACGGCATCCGTACCATCGATAACAGCATTTGCAACATCAAACACCTCGGCGCGTGTCGGTATCTGGTGCTCAATCATGGATTCCATCATTTGTGTTGCGATAATGACGGCACGATCCATTCCCCGGGCCATCTTGGTCAGCCTTTTTTGTACGGGCGGCAGACTTGCATCGCCAATCTCAACACCCAGGTCGCCACGCGCAATCATGATGGCGTCCGACGCCTCTATGATAGCCTCGATATCATCGAGCGCCTCGGCCCTTTCTATCTTGGCGATGATGAGTGCATTGCTGTCCAGTTTTTCAAGCAGTTCGCGTGTCTGATGAATATCATCAGCAACGCGTGGAAATGACACCGCAACATAATCAACACCAATACTGACGGCATGTTCCAGATCGCGTTTGTCTTTTTCAGTCAGGGCGCTTGCTAAAAGCCCACCCCCTTGAAGATTAAGCCCTTTGTTATTCGAGAGTTCACCACCGGTTAGCACTTCACAACTGACTTCATGCTCACCAACCTCCTTAACACGCATGACGATACGGCCATCGTCAATGAGGAGCGTGTCTCCAGCACGGACATCCCTGGGTAAATCCTTGTAACTTACACCTACGTGTTTTTCGTTACCAGATTCGCTGTCCAGATCGGTATCAATGGTGAATTCTGCTCCTTCAACAAGCTGAACCTTGCCCCCGTCAAAATGCTCGATGCGAATTTTTGGCCCTTGTAGATCAGCCATAACGCCAACAGCACGCGTATGTTTTTTTGATAGTGTGCGAATCTCTTTCAGTCTTCTCTCGTGATGGGCATGGGTCTGGTGGGAGTAATTAAGACGGAATACATCGACACCTGCCTTGAAAAGGTCTTCTAAAATACCCGGTTTATCCGTTGCCGGACCTAATGTTGCTATTATTTTCGTTCTTCTCATTTAAACTACAGTTATAACCTCTACAGTTGTACTAAGCATAAGATTCGCTAAACTTCATCTAATCTTTTCTGCTTATTGCTTATTGTTTATTTAAAAATACTATTTTGAAAAAGTACTAGTATTCACGTGCCCGCTCCATTGCTGCCCACGCACGCGCCGACTCTTCCAGTATGGCAACAGCAGGCAATTTTTTGCCTTCAAGAAATTGCAGAAAAGCACCGCCACCTGTAGAGATATAGGAGATCTTGTTTGACACACCAAACTTTGAAATCGCCGACAGGGTGTCGCCACCACCGGCAATAGAGAAAGCATCACTAATCGCAATACTTTCTGCCAGCGCCCTTGTTCCAGCACTAAAACGATCGAATTCAAACACGCCAAGCGGTCCATTCCAAACAATGGTTTCTGCCTGTTCCAGTATGTCGGTGAATCTTGCGATGGTTTCAGGTCCCACATCCATAACCATGTCGTCATCTTCTATATTTTCGATGCCCTTGATACTGGCATCTGCATGCTCACTGAATTCTTTTGCACACACTACATCGACAGGCAAGGGGATCTCTCCGCCATTTTCCTTTGCTGCCGCCATTATTTTTTTCGCTTTCTCAACCAGATCTTCTTCGTAAAGTGAGTTCCCAACATTGTAACCTGCTGCTTTCAGGAAGGTATTGGCGATACCCCCACCGACGATCAACTGGTCCACTTTTTTTGAAAGCGATTCGAGGATGGTTATTTTCGAGGAAACCTTGGAGCCACCCACAACGGCCACCATGGGTTTTGCTGGATCCCTTAGCGCCCTGGACAAGGTCTTTAGTTCTGTAATTAATAACGGACCTGCTGCAGAAACAGGCGCATATTTGGCAACACCATGTGTAGACGCTTGTACTCTATGCGCTGTGGCAAAGGCGTCATTCACGTAGACATTGCACAGGGCTGCCATTTTTCTGGCCAGTTCGTCTTCGTTGGCTATTTCGCCTGTTTCGAAGCGTACATTTTCACACAGGACGATATCTCTATTTTCCATGTCAACGCCATCCAGCCAATCTCGTACCAGTGGCACTTCTCTATCAAGTAGTGAAGACAAACATTTGGCCACGGGGGCCAGGCTAAACGCCTCATCGAATTCCCCCTCTTTTGGCCGCCCCAAGTGAGACATGATCATGACTTTTGCGCCTGCATCCAGAATCTTATTAAGGGTCAGTAAGCTGGCGTAGATGCGCGTGTCATCCTCAACTTCTCCATCCTTAATAGGGACATTGTAGTCTTCGCGCACAAGCACCCGCTTCCCATTCAGGTCAAGGTCTGCAATTTTTACCAAAATAGTCATTT
>CAYRXP010000010.1:0-6010 GCA_964428145.1 uncultured Enterobacteriaceae bacterium | reverse complement strand
AGCACCCGCTTCCCATTCAGGTCAAGGTCTGCAATTTTTACCAAAATAGTCATTTGAGGATGGTCAAAATATTTACCAAATTTCGTATGTTAGCTCGCGTTCATTAATGCAACTGTGGTGTCCAGCATACGGTTTGAAAAGCCCCACTCGTTGTCATACCAGGCAATTACTTTCACAAGCTTACCTCCCAATACCCTGGTCTGCGTTGAATCATAAGTTGAGGATGCCGGGTCATGATTAAAATCAATGGATACCAGTGGTTTATCATTATAGGCCAATACTCCTTTCATCTCACCGTCGGCCGCCGTTTTCATTAAGGAATTGATTTCGTCGACTGTTGTTTCCCTTGCTGCAATAATCGTTAAATCAACGACTGAAACATTGATGGTTGGTACGCGCATGGAGTAGCCATCCAGTTTTCCATTGAGTTCAGGTAGAACCAGACCAACAGCCGTAGCAGCCCCCGTGGTTGTCGGGATCATGGACATGGTGGCCGAACGTGCCCGACGCAGATCTGTGTGATAGACGTCGGTCAGGACCTGGTCATTGGTGTAAGCATGAATGGTTGTCATCGTCCCATGTTGAACACCAATATTTTCGTGTAACACTTTAACCAGCGGTGCGAGACAGTTGGTTGTGCAGGAAGCATTGGAAATAACGGTATCTGACGCCTTTAACACTCCGTGGTTGACACCGTATACAATCGTTGCATCGACATCATTTCCACCGGGCGCTGAGATGATGACTTTTTTTGCGCCACCTGCAAGGTGAGCACTGGCTTTCTCCTTGCTGGCAAAAAATCCAGTTGATTCATGAACCACATCGACACCGAGTTCACCCCAGGGCAGCTTGGCGGGATCACGTTCTGATAGCACCCTGATTTTATCGCCGTTGACGATCATATAGTCGCCTTCAACAGAGATTTCACCCGGGAATTTACCATGGGCTGAATCATACTGGGTCAAATGTGCGTTGGTGTTGGCATCGCCAAGATCGTTAATGGCAACAATCTGGATTTCATCTGACCGCCCAGATTCGTATACGGCACGCAGGATATTCCGCCCAATACGCCCATAACCGTTTATACCAACTTTGATTGTCATTTTAATTCTCCATTCATTGCTTTAATAATAATTACAATTACTTTATGAATTCGTTATCTCTTATTTTTTCCAGATCTTATTTCGCCAGATCTTTAATCATCTCTTCTAATGACGCCGCTGTCAGGCCGAAGTGTTCAAAAACATCCTTGGCCGGGGCAGATTCACCGAAACTATCGACGCCTAATGACTTGCCATCCAGACCCACATATTTACGCCAGTAATCAGTCACGCCCGCTTCCACTGAAATACGCTTACGGCAAGTAGGTGGCAATACCGAATCACGATAAGATTGATCCTGAGCATCAAAAAGATCTGTGGCGGGCATGGAAACAACACGGATTTTGTGGCCTGCTTCATTGAGTTTGCTTGCGGTGCTCATCGTCAGTTCAACTTCAGAGCCCGTGGCAATGATGATGACTTCTGGTTTCCCCTCACAATCCAACAGGACATAGGCGCCTTTCCTGATGCACTCAATTTGCTCGGGTGAGCGAGGTATATGCGCCAGTTTTTGCCGAGAAAAAAGTAATGAAGAAGGGCCAGTGTCTTTCTCTATGGCCATTTGCCAGGCAACCGCTGACTCAACGGCATCACAAGGACGCCACACCGTCATATTTGGGATCAAACGTAAAGTGGCTGCCTGTTCAACAGCCTGATGCGTTGGGCCATCTTCACCCAGACCAATCGAGTCATGTGTGAATACAAAGATGTTGCGTTGTTTCATCAGCGCAGCCATGCGTAGCGCATTACGTGCGTAATCCGAGAATATAAGGAAAGTCGCACCGTAAGGGATGAAGCCGCCATGTAGCGCAATACCACTATTAATCGCGAACATGGCAAATTCACGTACGCCATAATAGAGATAATTTCCTGCCCCAGACTTACCACCTATGCTTTTGGAACCTGACCAGATGGTCAGATTGGAACCGGCCAGATCCGCTGAGCCGCCAATAAGCTCGGGCAACAGCGGACCATACGCATTCAGTGCTTTTTGTGAGGCCTGTCGAGAAGCCATATCTTCCCCGGTTTCGGCAATGTCCTTGATGTAGTTGGCAGAGGCCTCAGACCAGCCATCAGGAAGTTTCCCCTGGATACGGCGTTTGAACTCTGCAGCCTGATGAGGGTATTTTTCCTGATAAGCATTGAATTTTCTGTTCCACTCTGTTTCCAATTGTGCGCCACGATCCCTGGCATTCCAGCCTGCATAATATTCGTCAGGCACGACAAAAGGATCGTGTTTCCAGCCCAGTGTTTTTCTTGTCAGCGCAATTTCATCATCGCCCAGTGGCGCACCATGACTGGATCCCTTGCCCTGTTTGTTTGGCGAGCCCCATCCAATGACTGTTGTACAGCAGAGCAAGGAAGGTTTGTCAGTGATTGAGCGCGCCTCGTTAAATGCGGCAATGATTTGATCCGCATCATGGCCATCGACGTCGCGAATTACATGCCAGCCATAAGATTCGAAGCGGTTGGCGGAGTCGTCGGTAAACCAGCCTTCTATATCGCCATCAATGGAAATTTTGTTGCTATCATAAATGCCGATGAGCTTGCCAAGTTTCAATGTGCCAGCCAAGGAGCAGGCTTCATGTGAGATACCTTCCATCAAGCATCCGTCTCCGACGGAGAAATAGGTGTAGTGATCGACGATATCCAGTCCATCTTGATTAAATTCCGCAGCCAGCGCACGTTCTGCAATGGCCATACCGACCGCATTGGCAGCGCCCTGGCCTAGTGGGCCTGTGGTTGTTTCAATGCCAGGGGTGTAACCGTACTCTGGATGGCCGGGTGTTTTTGAATGTAACTGACGAAACTGCTTGATATCTTCAATGGAGAGATCATACCCGCTCAGGTGTAGCAGGGAATACAGTAGCATCGAGCCGTGACCATTTGACATAACAAAACGATCTCGATCGGGCCAGTCTGGATTGGCTGGATTATGCTGAAGAAAATCATTCCACAACACCTCGGCAATATCTGCCATGCCCATCGGAGCGCCCGGATGGCCAGAATTAGCTTTTTGCACAGCATCCATACTCAGTGCACGGATCGCGTTGGCAAGTTCACGCCTTGAAGGCATAAAATTCTCCTGAGAACTAGTTGATTTTTGAAAGTAATCTGAGCTGCTGCTGTCAATCTGCGCAGGCTTTTCCAGGGCCACGTGTACCTAATTCTTGTTCTAATCGTCTGTGACCATCTGGAAGAAGTTTTCTCAAGCCGCGCATTGTCCCTCAGGCACGGTTTTCGGGCAAGAGATGTGGGCAAATTTGGGGGCTTTTCCAGGGATTATTGTTCTAATTCTCAGAATTATTTGGGACAAGATGCCAGTTTTTGATTTATCTGGTTTTCCATTTTATAGAACAGCCCATCCCTGTCTTCTGATCCTCAGGCCCTTTGCCCGATGAAGCGATTAATTTCATGGCTTCAAATAGTTCTCGAGGCGCATCGGTTGCCGCAGGCTCTGTTCGGCTGGCATCCAGTCGACCGCGGTATTGTAGTTTCAGGTTGGCGTTATAGCCGTAAAAATCCGGCGTACAGACGGCACCATAGGATCTGGCAATTTCCTGGCTTTCATCCAGCAAATAGGGAAACGGATACTGATATTGCTCAGCAATCTTTTGCATATTTTCAAAAGAATCTTCGGGGTAATCGTTGGTATCGTTAGACATAATAGCAACGCTTTTTACACCGACGTCCAGTAGTTTACGGGTATCACTCGCTAGACGTTCCTGAATTGCCTTCACATAAGGGCAATGGTTACAGATGAACATCACCAAGGTACCGTTTTCGCCTCGACAGTCCGCAAGCGTCCAGAGCTTGCCGTCGGTCCCGGGCAGGCTGAAGTCGACTGCAGCTAGTCCAAAGTCACATACAGGTGTTTCTGTTAATACCATCATCGTGGCAATTCCTTAACTGTGTTTTTACTTGTTTCGGGCCAAGTATAACATCGTCAAGCGTATCGGAATCAGTTAAACTGCGCCGCTCATTTCAGTTTCGCAAGTTTATTACGTAAAAATTTCAAGGTTTATACACATGGCAAAGGATTATTTATTTACTTCAGAGTCCGTCTCGGAAGGTCATCCGGACAAGGTTGCAGATCAGGTTTCGGATTCAATTGTAGATGCGCTGATTGCGCAGGATCCCAAATCAAGGATTGCCTGTGAGACCATGGTAAATACGGGTATGGCGGTGATTGCCGGTGAGGTTACCAGCACTGCCACTGTGGATTTTTCTGAAATTGTCAGGGATACAGTACGTGAGATTGGTTATACACATTCAGATATCGGTTACGATGCAGATACCATTTCCGTGCTCATTTCATTAGACAAACAATCGATGGATATCGCCATGGGTGTCGATGAATGCGATGAGAAGGAGCAGGGTGCAGGGGATCAGGGCATGATGTTCGGTTTCGCGTGTAATGAAACAGATGCGCTGATGCCGGCAGCGATTGAGTATGCTCATCAGTTGGTACACAAACAATCTGAGGTCAGAAAATCTGGCAAGCTGGATTGGCTAAGACCCGATGCCAAAAGCCAGGTGACCCTGCGTTATGAAGATGACAAACCCGTTGGCGTCGAAGCTGTTGTGCTTTCCACGCAACATAGCCCTGAAATTTCTCTGGAAGATCTTCGCGAAGCCGTGATGGAAGAAATTATTAAACCTGTGCTACCTGAAAAATGGTTGCACGAGAATACCCTATACCACATTAATCCAACCGGACGTTTTGTCATTGGTGGTCCTGTAGGGGATTGTGGTCTGACTGGTCGCAAGATCATTGTAGATACCTATGGTGGCATGGCGCGTCATGGTGGCGGTGCCTTCTCGGGGAAAGATCCTTCCAAGGTGGATCGTTCCGCAGCCTATGCCGCGCGTTACGTAGCAAAGAATATTGTTGCCGCTGGTCTGGCTTCAAAGTGCGAAGTGCACGTGTCTTATGCGATTGGGGTGGCTGAACCAACATCGATCAGTGTTGAGACGTTTGGTACAGGGTCAGTAGACGAGACAAAGTTGGTGGCTGCAGTAAGGGCTCTCTTTGATCTCAGACCGAAAGGGATTATTAGCATGCTGGATTTGTTGCAGCCAATTTATAAAGCCACGGCGGCCTATGGGCATTTTGGTCGAACGGATATTGATTTACCGTGGGAGAGTGTGGATAAGGCTGAGGCTTTGAGATCGGAATTGGGGTAGGTTTTTTTATTTGTCATTCCCGTGCAGACGGGAACCCAGTCAACATTAGACATCACCACTCTTAATTAGAATCGGTTCCGCCTTTTAGCGGCGTGTACCTTTTCTTTGTGTGAACGAAAGAAAAGGTACGAAAAGAAAATCGCCCCTGATATCAAGGCCCCAAAAAAAGACTTGGGGCTCCCCTCGTCAGTCAGTAGTGCCTACGGGTACGCGCCTACATGACATCCTGTCATGGAGCCGCTCATCTGTACTTCCTGTACAGCTGCCCCTATCACTACTTTCTTCCTCGGCATGACATAGGGGAGGAAAAAGTACTCCACCTACCTAATAGATAAATTAAACTATAATCACTTTGTCCAAAAAACTTATTAACAAGAAGGTTCTTCGAAAATATCCTTCCACAACATATATACGTTTATCTACCAAAAAGCCCCATAAACACCCGTTACTAACCCTATGATCGATGACATAGATAAAATTCGTAGAGCAATAAATCTCTGCATTCTCTTTACTCGTAATATGGCCTATTACAGAGCGAGTTACGACGACTCACGTTATGTTGCTGGTAATAATGATTTTTCTATTACAATCAGCGGAAATTTTATAGATATAAGCATTATTGAATGGTGTAAGCTTTTTGGCGCGTATGGCGACAACCATCATTGGAGGAATCTTATCGGTGATGATGCAGATGACTTTAGCAGTTCGCTGCACGAACTTCT
>CAYRXP010000009.1:8120-17364 GCA_964428145.1 uncultured Enterobacteriaceae bacterium | reverse complement strand
AATGAAAAAATCGAGAATCACTTTCATTGGCTGTGGCAACATGGGTCGTAGTCTTATTGGTGGTTTGATTGCCAACGGCTTGCCTGAAAATTCCATTACAGGAACGGACATTAACGCTGAACAACGTCAAACAACAGCATCACTATATAATATTGAAGTTCTGGAAGATAATCAGCAAGCAATCAGGGATGCAGATGTAATTGTTCTTGCGGTCAAACCACAATCAATGGAAGACACCCTGAAACCAATCAAGGAAACCCTATCTCTGGGAAACCCCCTTCTTATCTCGATTGCAGCAGGAATTAAACTGTCACACCTAGGGAAATGGGCAGGCGATGACCTTGCTATTGTGCGCGTCATGCCGAATACACCGGCATTAATTCAAGCAGGTGCAACAGCACTCTGCGCCAACAAGCACACAAGTGAAACTCAGCGCGACCTGGCAGAAACAATCATGCGATCCGTTGGTCTGGCCCTATGGCTGGATGATGAAACATTAATGGACACTGTTACCGCATTATCGGGGAGCGGCCCTGCCTATTACTTCCTTATCATGGAAGTCATGGAAAAAGCTGCATCACAACTCGGATTACCACAGGAGCAAGCACGCATACTAACCCTGCAAACCGCATTTGGTGCAGCCAAGATGGCACTGGAAAGTTCATACGATGCTGAATCTCTTCGTAAACAGGTGACCTCTCCCGGTGGCACGACAGAACAGGCCCTGAAAGTATTAATAGACGGCGGTATAGAAGATTTATTCCGTGATGCACTCAAAGCAGCTCAAAAAAAATCAGCTGAATTGGCTGCCTCATTAGGGGAGAAATAATGTCCGGCGGAAACTACCTGATGAATGCGGGCATCTACCTGATTAACCTATTATTTGGATTGTACTTACTGGCGGTGATGTTGCGCTTATTGCTACAGACTATTCGAGCAGATTTTTACAACCCTATATGCCAATTTCTTGTCACCGTAACAAATCCAGCTTTAAAGCCCCTGCGCCGGTGGATACCTGGTTATAGGGGCATAGATTGGTCTTCAATCCTGCTTATGGGCCTGTTGCAGACGTTGGAGATATGCATGATCGCATTACTTGTCAGTGGACAGATCCCGGCCATAATAAGTTTTCCGGTTATTGTTACTGCAAAACTACTAGAATTACTGATATGGGTATACATTTTTGTAATTATCATACAAGTTATCATCAGCTGGATTCAGCCAGGCGGCTACTCGCCTTTCACAGTCTTGCTATATCAATTAAGCGATCCTTTACTCAAGCCTATAAGACGCTATATCCCAGCCGTTGGTAGCATGGATTGGTCACCATTAATCGTTCTGGTCCTCCTAAATCTGGCACTTATGCTCCTGGCCAAACCCTTACAGGATTGGGGCAGTTATTTGTCAGGATTTCCACTGCAAATTTTTTAAGGTGACTTTCCTGAGGAATCTTTCTCAAAAAATGCACTGGTATCGTTGGCAGGATGACACACTCTTATTACAACTACATGTGCAAACACGCACGCATCATGACGAATTCAAAGGACTATTGGATGACAGATTGTGCCCCATACATTCGCCCGCAGCCTTCCCTGATTGGTTTCTCAAATTAAGCGGAAAGAGCCTAAAAGACCACGGGAACTTTTGACACAAATCTTGTCTGCTATCAATGTAGATAGCGTAAGCTAAAAAAGGTGGGATATGGCAATGAAGACCGATCAGAACTTACCCAGGGTATCAACTGGAATAACCATCAGATTATTTTTTACAGCCCTGATTTTACTCGCTTTGCCGTTAATGGCGCAGGCGGAGCAATCAAAGGTGTTTGGCAATTACACCGTACATTACAGCGCTTTCACGACGGACAATCTAACACCTTCCGTCGCCAGAACATACAATATCCCACGTAGCAAAAAACGCGCTTTATTAAATATCTCTGTACTCAAAAAAACAGCCGATGGTTCAAGTAAGCCAAGCAGAGCAAGCGTTAAGGGAACAACAATGAACCTGAGTCATCAACTCAGGGAATTAAGCCTCCGTGAAATTTCAGAGAAAGGAACAATCTATTATATCGCCGAGACACCTGTGGGTAATGCTGAAACCCTGAAATACAATCTTGAGATTTCCCCAGAAGGTGAAACTACAACGTACAAACTTTCATTTCAGGAACAATTTTACACCGATTAAGCAACTGATTATTCATTGCCTCAAATATCGTATTCCATAATCAATGGGGCGTGGTCTGAAAAACGTTCTTCCTTGTAGATTTCTGCACTGGTGACCTTACCTGATAAACCGGGCGAAACTATCTGATAATCAATTCGCCAACCTACATTCTTTGCCCATGCCTGGCCTCTATTCGACCACCATGTAAATTGATCCTCAAGCTGGTTGATTTCACGAAAAGCATCCACCATTCCAACAGAATCGAATAGCCTGTCCATCCATGCTCGCTCCTCGGGCAGGAAACCTGAGTTTTTCTTATTCCCCCGCCAGTTTTTTAAATCGATTTCCTTATGGGCAATATTCCAGTCGCCACAAATAATATAGTTTCTTTTCTGATTTCTGTATTTTTTCAGAACAGGCATAAATCGATCCATAAAATCATATTTGATTGTCTGCCGTTCCTCGCTGGAAGATCCTGAGGGGAGATAGAGAGAGACAATACTCAACGATCCAAAATCAGCCTGAATATATCTGCCTTCAGAATCTGCTTGATGCCAACCCAGGATTTTTTTAATCTTATCGGGCTGTTGTCTGGTATAAATAGCTACGCCACTATATCCTTTTTTTTCTGCATCATTGAAAAACCCAGAATAACCATTTGGTGAGTGTATCTCTTCTGATAATTGATGCACCTGCGCTTTCGTTTCCTGGATACAAACCACATCAACATTCTGCCCCAGCATCCACTTAAAGAACCCCTTTCTATACCCTGCACGAATACCATTGACATTCAATGTCATTACTTTCATCTATCAACCCTTGATTTGTTTTCAAATTGAGAGGCGATGTATGATAATCAATTAATGTCGATTTGTTCCATAAAGAAAGTTTTTTCATGAAGAAATATCAAATAGAGTTTATTGAATTTGCCATTGCGCAAAAAGTCTTATGTTTTGGTGACTTCACACTTAAGTCAGGAAGGCAGAGCCCTTATTTTTTCAATAGCGGTTTATTCAGTGATGGCAAGAGCCTTTCTCGTCTGGGTCGTTTTTATGCGAGCGCAATTCAGGCAGCAAACGTTAGATATGACATGTTATTTGGTCCGGCGTACAAGGGCATCCCCCTGGCGTCAGCCGTGGCAATGGCACTTGCAGGGGATCATGATATAAATGTGCCTTATTGTTTTAATCGAAAAGAAGCAAAAGATCATGGTGAAGGAGGCACAACTTTTGGCGCACCACTCCATGGTGAAACACTGATAATTGATGATGTTATCTCCGCGGGCACCTCTGTTAATCTCTCGGTTGAAATTATAAAACAGGCTGGTGCAACAGCAACAGGTGTCGCCATTGCCCTGGACAGGCAAGAGAGGGGGGAGGGTGAATTATCAGCAGTTCAGGAGGTTGAACAACGACATCAGATAATTGTCATAAGCATCATTACGCTGGAAAATATGATTGAATATCTGGAAAAAATACCGAGCATGACTGAAAATCTTGGTAGAATCAGGCAATATCGGGAATTCTATGGTGCCATAGACATCTAACTGGGACATCTAATTGAAACCGAAAAGAAATAAGCTAGTCAAATTGGGAGTAATTACAGAGATACAGGTGTAGATTATGAATATTTCAAAAAAATCTTTGTTAGCTATAATAACCCCAAGTTTGATAACTCTGGGTTTGATAGCTCTGAGTTTAATGGTTTTATCCTTACCCGCCCAGGCACGAATTAAATGCTGGGAAAACAGTGATGGTGTCAGGGAGTGCGGAGAAAGGGTGCCGCCTGAATATGCACAAAAGAGTCATAAAGAAATAAGCAGTCAGGGCGTTACCCTGGAGGAATCAGAGAGAGCCAGAACCAAAGAAGAAATAGCAGAGGATGAGCGCCTGGCCGCCATTCAGGCCGAAGAAGACAGGAAAAAAGCCGAAATAGATAAACTGGACAAAATTCTCCTGGATACGTACAGCAATACAGATGATATTCAGATGACGAGTGATGGAAAAATTGCCGCACTTGAATCCACAATCAAACTGGCAAATAAACGCAATGAGAAAATTCAGTCTAATCTAGATAAACGTACAGCAGCAGCAGCAGCAGCAGAACTTGCGGGCAAACAACCAGCAGAAGACCTGCTCAAGGATATACAGTCACTACAAAGACAAATCAAGAACAATGATAAATTCGTTGTCGATAAACGTAGGGAACAGGAAGAGATCAAGAAAGAATATGCGGATAAAATAGTTCATTTTAAGGAACTGACAGGTAGGTAAGAATAAATCGCAACAGTGCTAGATAACAGTAATCTTTAGAAAATTAGTAGGGAAAATTACCTAAACAGCCCTCGCTTCAGTGCCTGCCATTGTTCCTGATAATGTTCTGTGGGTTTCTTGTCGAATGATGTACGAATAAACTGGCTCATCTTCCCTTCAACAAGTGCCAGCATCTGATTAGCCCCAGAGTCAATTGATCCAACGAGCCGTGCACTATCATCTAGATTGGCTTCCCTCAATATTTGCTTAAGCTGGGTTTCCAAACGCTCAAAAAATTGATGTACCCGAACTCGTAAGCGTTCGTTTTCACCCACCAGGGCATCCCCTGCAAGAACACGGGTAATGCCAGGGTTGCGTTCGGAGAAACCGAGCAATACCTGCACGATCTTTTCACAACGTACAATGGCGTCCTTTTCCTGCGCAAGAATACTGTTAATTAATCCGAAAACCGAATCCTCTGAAAAATCTATCAACGCTTCAAACATCTTGGCCTTGCTGGCAAAATGCCTGTAAAGCGCTGCCTCTGAAACACCTACAGCCTTGGCTAAACCCGCAGTCGTAATACGCGTTCCAGGATTTTCCTCTAACTGCAAGGCGAGTATTTCCAGTATTTGCTGTTTCCTGTTGTGCTTCCTGGTTTGGTTCATTTCCTTCAGCTCTTGCCAGTGCTACGTCCATCAATGAGCGTGCCCACACCCTGATCTGTAAATACTTCTAGCAAAACAGCATGCTCAACCCGACCATCAATAATATGGGCAGCTTTAACCCCACTCTTGACTGCGTCCAGAGCAGCATTAATCTTGGGTAACATGCCACTATGAATCACGCCTGCTGTGATGAGATCATCCACTTCAGCAATCGAAAGCCCTGTTAGCACATCACCATCTCCATTTAACAAACCCGCTGCATTGGTCAGCATGATCAATTTTTCTGCAGCCAGTATCTCAGCCATTTTTCCTGCCACGAGATCAGCATTGATATTGTAGGACTGGCTGTCCTTGCCGACGCCAATGGGTGCTATCACAGGAATAAAATTGCTCTTTACCAGCGTATCAACCACTGACGTATCGATACTTTCGACTTCACCAACATGGCCGATATCTATGATTTCAGGTGCTTCCATCTCAGGAGCAGCACGCTTGAAGACCATCTTTTTCGCGCGAATCAAATCGCCATCTTTACCCGTCAACCCGACCGCCGAACCACCATTCCGATTGATCAGGTTAACGATTTCCTTATTCACCTGGCCTCCTAATACCATCTCTACAATATCCATAGTTTCGCTGTCAGTCACGCGTATTCCATCAACGAATTTGGATTCTTTCCCCATTCTAGAGAGTAAATCCCCGATTTGAGGACCCCCTCCATGCACAACGACTGGATTCATTCCCACCGATTTCATCAGTACGACGTCGCGTGCGAATCCATTTTTCAGCTGATCATCAACCATGGCGTTGCCGCCATATTTTATGACGATAGTCTTGCCACTAAAACGTTGTATGTAAGGTAAGGCCTCGGTCAGGACCTTTGCAATCGCTGCAGCATTTTTTAACTCTGATGTCATGATCTATCTCGACAAACCTTTTTGTGATGACCCAATTTTGCGGAAAAGCGTAATTCGGACTTCCCACTGGCGATGCAGCTTATCAAAACGGGAGCTTTAAGTCCGCTGAAACCGAATGCAAAAGATCGCGAAATCCTTTTTGAATTCTTTCCATGGCCTCATCACTTTCCGCTTCAAATCTGGCGACTAAAAATGGACTTGTGTTTGATGGCCTGACAAGGCCCCAGCCATCCGAAAAATCAACACGCAAACCATCCATATCTGTCACCTCTGCGTCTTCGAATGTCATTTTCTTTTTCATTATCTCCATCACCTTGGCATGATGTTTCTCTGCCAAAGGAATACGAAGCTCAGGTGTTGATATGTCGTCAGGCAACTCGGCAAAGGTCTCGGTCGGGCTACTTTTACTCTTTGTTAAAATCTCCAACACTCTTGCACCCGCGTACAGGGCGTCATCAAAACCGTACCAGCGTTCCTTAAAAAAGATATGCCCGCTAAATTCGCCTGCAAGTGGCGCATCGATCTCTTTCATCTTCGACTTGATCAAAGAATGACCAGTCCTCCACATCAGTGGCTTACCACCACTCTCTTCAATGACCACTTTGAGATGCCGGCTGCATTTAACATCAAAAATAATCGAAGCGCCCTGATTTCGGGACAAGACGTCCCTGGCAAACAACATCATCTGTCTGTCGGGCCAGATAATATTACCTTCTCCGTCAACAACACCCAGTCGATCTCCATCACCATCAAATGCAAACCCCAGATCTGCGCCTTCTTCTTTCACTATTTCTATCAGTGATTGCAAATTCTCCGGCTGACTGGGATCAGGCTGATGGTTTGGGAAGGTGCCATCAATATCACAATACAATTCCACGACATCATGCCCCAATGCTCTGTAAAGCTGAGGTGCCAACTGACCCGCGACACCATTACCACAATCAACAACGATCCTGAATGCCCCTCCCAATGCAACAGGAATATCATCCGTGATCCTCCTTAAATAATCAGCACTAATATCTGCAGCCTGTAAACTCCCCTGCCCTTCGGACATTTCCTTATTGGTAATTCGATTTTGAATTGCCGTGATTGCTTCGCCATATAATGTTTCACCATCAAGCACAATCTTTAACCCATTATATTCAGGACCATTATGGCTCCCGGTAAGCATCACACCACTATTCGTTTCCAAGTGATGTGTCGCAAAATACAGGACGGGTGTTGGCACAACACCGATATCAATAACATCACGACCGGAGGCACGCAAACCCTCAATTAATGCATCGCCTAATTCAGGGCTGCTTGTTCGGCCATCTCGTGCGACGACTATACTCTGCTGCCCACGTTCATTCGCCTCACTTCCTATCGCGCGACCGATTTCACGGACGATGGTCGCAGATAATGTTTTCCCCACGACACCTCGAATATCGTAGGCACGAAAAATATCCGGCGAGATTTCAACTTGTTCTGGTACTTCAACATCTGGCGAGTCCGCAGCTTCCGTCGGTGTAGTTTCCGGGTTTTCTCGGTCAGCAATTTCTTGCACCGCGGCTTCACTGCCTGCCCCTTCCCCATTGTCACCACTTTGATGTCCTGAATCCTCTTGCGATATGTCTGCAGGCTTGGCCACGTAAGTGACGTCATCGCCTATCAGTCCTTCTGAGATCGCACCAGGGACGGTAATATCACCGGATTGTGCTAGACCCGGAATCAACTTATCCAGCCCTGGGTGTTCTCCCTCCATGATTGCCTTCACGGCGCCCTGGTAGACAACCCCTTTTTCAGGCTTCTCCTTCGATCCTGCATCTACCTGTTTGCGACGGTAAAAAACAAAACCTCCCGCACCTGCCACCAGAGCGAGCAACACAATAACTATCAGCCCCATGCCGGAATCTCCTCCTACTGACTCGACAACTTCAGCTACGGAAGCTGCTGACGATTTACTCCAACTGGCTATATACCATTTCGTGCCTGTGATGCCCGCAACAATGGGATCCCCATTGCGTAATTTTGCATCACCAGAAATTGCCAGAGTAAGCGCCTTGGCACCCTTACCTTGCTGTATTTCAATATAGGTCCCAGAAACATCAAATTTTGATGTCACAGATTCGATCACGCTCAGGGGCATACTCAAATGCAACAAACCAACAAGGTTGTCATCAACGTCTGTGACGCGGCTCACGAGTGCAACATGCACTCCATCCCCTCCCATACCGTGCACTTCTGCAGCCACAGATGTTGCAGCCTTTTCTGCCCTTCTAAGTAGATCAACTGAGGCAAAACTCATCGGTGGCATTGCCTCCCTGTCCGTCTCATAGTTCCCGGGCAGAAGTAACCTCAGTTTCAACGCTGATTCAAATAATGAACGCTTCTTCTCCCCCTCACTCTCAAGAGCAACACTATCTGCCTCTGCAAATAATGTGGCGATGGCCTCCTCCTGGGCCAGTGCCTCCAGTTGCTTTTTAATCGCTGCAATGGGAACAGCAATCTTATCGGCTGCTTGTGTTTCCTGTTCGTCTTTTGCAGAGACATTTTGAACGGTAATTACACCTCCAAACACAAGCAGCAACAAAACCACGACATCGCCGCTAATGATTAACGCATTGCGCATTGTGCTTGGTCTAGATTTCCTGCCCGTTGCTGGCCCTTCGCCCATTACTTACTCCTCTAAGCTTATTATTTTTAAATGTCCGAATACCTATGTCCAAACCCCTATGCTTGAACGCCTGTGTGACCAAATCCGCCTTCACCACGATGACTCTCATCAAATTCATCAACAATATCAAACACTGCTTGAACCACGGGCATAAAAACCATCTGTGCAATCCGATCGCCAGGATTAATCGTATAAGACTCATGTCCGCGGTTCCAACAGGAGATATACACCTGGCCCTGATAATCAGAGTCGATCAAACCTACCAGATTACCCAAAACAATGCCTTTTTTATGACCCAGACCGGATCGAGGTAATAAAACTGCGGCCAAACCCGTATCTTCAACATGAATGGCGAAACCCGTGGGGATCAAAGATGTCTCTCCAGGTTTAATTTCCAGGGGCCCATCAAGACAGGCACTGATATCCATGCCTGCCGAACCTGATGTTGCATAATTTGGCAATGGGAATTCATTACCAAGTCTTTTATCAATGCACTTGAGCTGTATTTTTTTCATAGTAGCAATTTGCAATTACCTTTATTAATTGACGTGCAAGCCTTTCTTTTGGTGCCCGTTCCAATATCTG
>CAYRXP010000009.1:6693-8020 GCA_964428145.1 uncultured Enterobacteriaceae bacterium | reverse complement strand
GTTCTGGTTCCAGCATCCTGCCCGGCCCAACTTCTCCACACGCCTGAGCGCCCTCGGCAGGTCCGACTATTTTTATTTCTCGTTTGCCCAGTGTCGCTATATTTTCCTGTGTCGCCGAATTTGACCACATCTGTTGATTCATGGCTGGAGCAATTACAATAGGCGCGGTGGTCGCCAGACACAGCGTGCTTAACAAATCATCTGCCAGGCCATGCGCTAGACGGGCGATAAAGTTTGCACTGGCAGGCGCAACCAGAACAACATCTCCCCACCGTGCCAACTCGATGTGAGACATGCCCGATTCAGCAGTTTGGTCCAGTAATTCTGTGTGTACCGCTCTGCCTGACAGTGCCTGCATGGTCAATGGAGTGATAAACTCACAGGCACCGCGCGTCATCACCACGCACACTTCCGCACCCTGATCTCGCAAGCGCCTGACCAATTCCGCACTTTTGTATGCGGCAATGCCGCCAGTCACGCCCAGGAGTATTCTTTTATTTGTTAAATAATTCATCATTAATTTCTTTAAGAACGTGGGATTTTACCTTATCGTACCTAAATCCGCATTTTTGCTACAATCATCTCTATCAAGGGTATTACTTAATGAATATTCATGTGACAGGGAGGTTGCAATCATGCCCATATCCGACTGGCCAGAACAGGAAAGACCCCGGGAAAAGCTTTTATCTAAAGGGGCTGCCGCCCTCTCTGATGCAGAATTATTTGCCATATTCCTTCGAACAGGTCGCCAAGGAAAAACGGCTATCGACTTATCCCGCGACTTATTGACGGATTTTGATGGCCTGAGGGGCATAATAGATGCTGATCCCAGAACATTTTGCCAAACCAAAGGCTTGGGATTGGCAAAATATAGCCAAATACAGGCGGCCATCGAGCTTGGCAAGCGTTATCTGGAGTCGAATCTTAAAAAAAAAGGTGTGCTGAGCAGCCCCAAGGACACAAAAAACTTCCTGCTTGCCCAGTTACGCGCATACCCGTACGAAGTGTTTGCCTGTCTTTTCCTTGACAATCGACACCAGATTATTAGTTTCGACAAGATGTTTAACGGCACCATAGACGGCGCCAACGTTTATCCTCGCGAGGTGGTCAAAAAAGCCCTGAGCAGGAATGCCGCTGCTGTGATTTTTGCGCACAATCATCCGTCTGGCGTGGCTGAACCCAGTATCGCGGATAAAAATATTACTCGCCGTCTACAGGAAGCCCTGAAACTAGTCGATATTCGTGTACTTGATCATTTCGTTATCGGTAACAATACTGCCGTCTCTTTTGCCGAACTGGGGTTGTTATAGGGAGAAATTGGGGAATT
>CAYRXP010000009.1:0-6593 GCA_964428145.1 uncultured Enterobacteriaceae bacterium | reverse complement strand
GGACATGGGCCAAAAACTTCGGCCATATACTTGGATCGACCATTCAATCCATGTACAATCCGCGCTCTTTTTCAACAGATTAAAGATTTAGAACAATGTCACGAGTATGTCAGGTCACGGGTAAACGCCCGATGTCGGGGAATAACGTATCCCACGCCAACAATAGAACGCGTCGTCGTTTTTTGCCGAATTTGCACAGCCGTCGTTTCTGGATTGAAAGTGAAAATCGCTGGGTGAAATTACGCGTGAGCGGCAAAGGTTTACGTATCATCGATAAAAAAGGCATCGAGACCGTTTTAGAAGAAATCCGTGCTCGTGGCAAAAAGGTATAGGTAAATAACGATGGCTGACAAAATCAAACTCGTTTCTTCAGCTGGCACCGGCCACTACTACACAACAACGAAAAACAAACGCACGAAGCCTGAGAAGATGGAGCTCAAGAAATTTGATCCTGTTGTTCGCAAGCATGTGATGTATAAAGAAGCCAAGATTAAATAGTCCACCGGGATAAATAATTTTTAACCAGAATTAAATCTAAATAAAACCCGTATGATGCGGGTTTTATTTTTTATCCAGTAATATATTCCCGTAACTATCCATCTGCCCTCGCCAACTGGTTTCAATCAATGTTGTCGACACATCGTCAATAATAATTGCTGGTCCTGGTATCATTTGAGCTTCACACAGCGAATCTCTCCGCCATATTTCAACCGACTGTTTCTCGGAAAAAATCTCTCCGTACATACACTGTGGATCTCCCTCACCCTTGCACTCTGGCATGACTAACTTGAGTGTTTGCGCACTGATCCCCATACGAACATTTACCAGCTCAACAGGTGCATCCAGACGATGACCAAATTGTGATTCATGTCGCCGATGAAATTCTGCTTCTGCAGCCGCGATGTCCTTCCATGGAATATTTAAAGTGAATGATTGCCCCCGGTAACAAAGATCAAGACCGGGAACGAATACCAATTCTTCACTACAAATGCCCTCTTCAGCCAATGCCCGCTTGCCTCGATCTGCAAGTTCAGCGAGGGCGCTTTCAACCGCTACTTCAGTATTCTCGCTGAGCAATTTACCAATCGTTCTGGACAATTGCCGACCGGCAGGTACCGTTAACATGCCTAGCGCAGACAACACGCCTGCTTGCACAGGCGCCATCGCCTTTTTGAGGCCCAGGGCATCGGCCAATGCGCAGACATGAAGCCCTCCGGCACCACCAAAGGCAAGCAATACAAAATCACGTGGGTCAATGCCCCGTTGTACAGAAATCAGTCGTAAGGCCTGCGCCATATGTTCATTGGCAACCTTGATGATCCCTTCGGCAGCTTGCTCAACCGAATCAAGACCCAGCGGTTTCACTAAACACTTAATCGAATTTCTTGCTGCCTCGTAATCAAGCCTGATATTACCCCCCAGCAAAGCCAACTTGGGTAAATGACCCAGCACCAGATTAGCATCAGTGACGGTAGGATTGATTCCGCCCTGACCATAACAAGCAGGCCCCGGCGATGCCCCTGCTGATTCCGGACCAACTAGAAGCAGGCCGCCTGCATCGGCGCTTGCAATGGAACCGCCGCCGGCGCCAATGGTGTGCATATCCACCATTTGAACACCTACAGGATAATGAGCAATATGCCCCGTATTTGTCAGCGAGATGTCACCATCAATTAAGGCAACATCCGTCGATGTGCCTCCCATATCCAATGTTAACAAACGAGCTTGATTGCAGTTTTCTCCCAAGAAACGGGCGCCGCTCAGACCACCTGCTGGCCCTGATAATAATAAATGTACGGCTTCCTTCCCCGCCTGTTCTGCAGCACAAGTTTGACCTGAACTACGCATCACTGAAACCGTGGCAGGGTTGACCTGTTCACTCAGATTTAACAAATATCCCTGCACCAATGGTCCGACATAGGCATTCAGCCAGGTTGTAATGCCACGTTCATATTCACGATATTCAGGAAGAATTTCAGATGAAATAGAGACAAATAGATTGTTTGGCAGAGACTTGGCAATTTTCCGCTCGAATTGATCATCGATAAAAGAAAACAATAAATTAACCGCAACGGACTCCGGCTTTAATTGCTCGATCTCGGCCAATAATGTGTCTATATCCTGCGTTGTTAAAGGCTCGATGATTTCACCCTTGGCACTGATTCGTCCGCCCGTTTGCAGACAATATTTTTCTTCTACCGGTGGCGCAATAGCTTTAGGTTGAAGATTATATAGCTCTCTTCTCGCCTGCCTGCCTATGGTAAGAACATCCTGCAAACCGCGATTTGCAATATAGACTACTCGGGCGCCTTTACCTTCCAGTACCGCATTGGTCGCAACCGTAGATCCATGAATAATTCGCAATGTCTGCATAGACAGTCCCATTTCACTGATACCCTTCAGGATCGCTTTTTCAGGTGCCTCAGGTGTCGATAATACCTTGTGGATCTTCAAGCTTGTACCGTCATAAAAAACAAAATCTGTAAAAGTACCGCCCGTATCAATACCCAGTAATTTCATATTGTTTATTTTACCTTGCAACTTCGCAGTTAATCAGAATAATACCTCCGCAATGAACAAGGAAATTCTCATCTCCGTCGATCACGTTTCCCGCTATTTCGGTGATGATTGCGCAGTTAACGATGTAAGCTTTTCAGTCCGTCGAGGAGAGGTGCTTGGCTTTCTCGGCCCAAACGGCGCAGGTAAAAGTACCACCATGCTAATGATATGTGGTGTTTTATCGGCCAACGCAGGCCAAATTACCGTGGCTGGTTATGACATGTTTGAGTCACCCAAAGCCGCGAAAAAAAACATTGGCTTCCTGCCTGAACACCCCCCCTTGTATCAGGATCTGAATGTGGATGAGTACCTCTGCTACACAGCGCGCTTACGTGGTATTACGAAAGCAGAGATAAAAAAAGCGGTGGAATATAGTAAACAGCGTTGCGGGCTTACTGATACCGGCAAGCGTCTGATTAAAAACCTGTCAAAAGGCTTTCAACAACGCGTGGGTATTGCACAGGCAATTATTCATTCTCCCGCAGTCGTGATACTTGATGAACCTACGTCAGGACTGGATCCAAATCAGATCCTGGAAATCAGGGAATTAATCAGCGAACTGGGTAATGACCACAGTGTTATTTTATCCACGCATATTCTTCCGGAAGTACAAAGTGTCTGTGATCGTGTCTTGATTATTCACCAGGGCAAGCTTGTGTTAGATGAATCTCTGGATAAGCTGCAGCAGGGTGATCAAATTCGCCCGATAAAGATCGCTTTACGACAACCCCCACCACTGGAGGTTTTGGCTGAGGTAGAAGGCGTCACGAGTGTTGAACAAATTGGTAATCATCATTTCAAGATTTATTGTCAGTCCGACATTAAAACAATCAATCAGATCACAAAAATGTCGGTCGAATCTGATTGGGAACTCTATGAAATAATCCCCGAACGTGATTCTCTTGAGGAAACCTTTGTTCAACTCACCCGTGGAGAAAGCCAGCTCTTATCTAATGAAAAGTCTGATGAAAATCCTGATAAAGCTGGAGAAGGTTCAGAGTGAATACCATTTTCCACATCGCAACGCACGAATTAAGACGACTATTTAAATCACCTCTAGCCTGGATACTCTTCGCTGTCGTGCAGTTCCTGCTGGCAATATTCTTCCTGTTGATTCTAAGTCAATATATGGATCCAGCGGCAGCGTCATTATTTGCCAATTATGGCGTCACCGAAATTGTTGTGGTTGGACTGTTACAAATCGCCGGCATCATTCTCTTGCTGATTACACCGTTCGTGACCATGAATACCTTCAGTGAAGAACGACAGTCAGGATGCATACAATTATTATTATCTTCGCCCATTTTAGTGACCGAACTCGTATTAGGTAAATATCTGGGGGTCATTTGTTACTTGTTCTTATTGTTGTCCCTGATTGCTTTAATGCCGCTTTCCCTGCTCATGGGCACCGAGCTTGATTTATTGCAACTGCTATCAGGGATAATAGGCCTTGTCCTGCTGGCAAGCTCATTTGCTGCGATTGGATTGTTTGTGTCTTCTCTTACAAGCCACCCTGCCGTTGCAGCCATCAGTACCTTTGGCATCCTGTTCGTACTCTGGATCATGAACATGGCCGGGAGTACAGGCTCGGAATTATTCAGGCAAATTCTGACCTACGCATCTCTGTTAAATCATTATCATAATCTTCTGGACGGTATCTTTAATTCTGCAGATGTAATTTATTACCTATTGGTAAGCACTCTATTTATCGTGCTGAGCATCTGGCGACTGGATAACGAACGGCTGCTTTAACACTTGAGAATCAAACCCATGAGGATTACAGCTAACTCACGTAGTCAGTCCCGACTCAACAGCATCGTTATGCTGCTGTTGATATTATGTCTGACAGGTCTGTTGGCCTGGCTAAGCGTGCGTTACCAAACGCAAATGGACTGGACACAAAACGGACGGCATACACTTTCACATGCCAGTCTGGAAGTTTTGAATCACATAGATGGCCCCGTGGACATTACTGCTTATGCTCGAGAAAATGCGAGCCTGCGACAGGCAGTTGAAAAAATTGTCGGGCGTTATCAGCGACTTAAACCAGATATAAAACTTCACTTTGTCAATCCGGACGCAGTGCCTGATGAAGTACGAAGTGCGGGGATTAGTGTCAATGGAGAAATGCTGCTTCGTTATCAGGGACGCACCGAGCACGTCAAAACTGGCACCGAGGAAGAATTCACCAATGCACTTCAACGACTTGCCCGCGGCTCTGAACATTGGCTGGCCTTTGTTGAAGGACATGGCGAACGTAACCCCTTTGGCAAAGCAAACCATGATTTAAGCATCTGGACGACACAACTCGAATCGCGAGGATTCAAGATTCAACCACTTAACCTGGCCGAAGTGCAGCTTATCCCGAGTAACACAAAAGTATTGGTAATAGCTTCACCGACCATTGATCTGCTTCCCGGTGAAATTGCAATTATCGTTGAGTACCTGTTACGTGGTGGCAATATTTTATGGCTCGCTGATCCGGGCAGTCTCCATGGTCTGGAGTCATTGGCTGATCAATTAAGTATTGAAATTCCCTCGGGCGTGGTGATTGATTTCGCCGGTAGTCTAATCGGCATCGATGATCCGACTATCGTTCTTAATACACCACGTTTATACCCTGATCACGTCATAACCCGAGATTTTAATTACACTACTTTTTTCCCGACAACTGCATCAATCAATGTAAGGGATGATGAACAATGGAACACATCCAGCCTGTTGATCAGCGGAGACCATACCTGGCTTGAAACCGGCGTGCTTGAAGATGAAGTTGAATACAATGAAAACAACGATCTGATTGGTCCTCTGGATATCGGTATTACCCTGGAAAAAACCATCGAAAATGACCTGGGAAATGATCTGGATGAACCCTCCGAAATCATACAGCAGAGAATTATTGTCATTGGTGATGGAGATTTTCTGTCGAATACCTATGTCGGCAATAGCGGAAATCTTGATTTAGGAATTCGTTTGATAAACTGGTTAAGCAATGATGATGACTTTATCAGTATCCCGATTAAAACCGTCAACGATGCGCATCTTGAACTATCGCTACTTGCCTCAGGCATCATCGCTTTTGGGTTTATTCTGGTTTTGCCGTTACTCTTCCTTGGAACCGGTTTGACCGTCTGGTGGCGCAGGAAAAAACAATAGTCATCATGCCCCGCCGTTTGTTAATCAACCTGGTGCTGCTTTTTTGCGTCATTGGCCTGGCAGTTTTTCTAAGCACAAATAAAGAGCAGGAAATTATTGAACAGGAAGTGACCCTGACGGATATTTATCCGGATAGCATTCATAGAATTCATATCGAAAGACGGGATCTGGACGATATCATTTTTCAAAAGCAGGATGATCACTGGCATATGCAAAGCCCGTTTAATCTGCCCGCAAACCCTTCAAGAATCAAGGTGATGTTAAAGCTGTTACAGGCCTATAGTTATGATCAATTCAGTGCGCCAGACAATGACCTCACGCCTTATATGCTGGCAGTACCTGCCGTTTCTATCATATTGAATGATACGCGTATTGCCTTTGGAGATACCAACCCACTTGACAAAAAATTACGTTATGTGTTGGTCAAGGATACAGTACATATTATTAACGATAGCCTGTTTCACCAGTTACAAACATCCGCAACTTTTTTTCTTAACCCGAAGTTAATACCGCCTGATGCCACGATAAAAACGATTTATTTACCTGAAATCACCATTGACAACACTGAGAACGGTAAGGTCTCCGGAGCACACCAGCAGATCATCAAAGCATGGATGCATGTGGAATCAGTTTATGTGGGCAAGTATGAGGAAATGGAGCCTATCGATACCATTAAACTGGAGCTCGCATCAGGCGAAATAATAGAATTCATCATTCTTTCGGCCAGGCCAAATCTGATCCTGGCCAAACCGGATACGGGCATTAAATATCATATTAGTAAGATGGATTCAGACAGCCTGTTTCTAACAAAACCGAAAACTGAATCTGTCCCAGAGTAGTGTATGCCAGAATTGCCTGAGGTTGAAATTACCCGATTA
>CAYRXP010000008.1:2281-17372 GCA_964428145.1 uncultured Enterobacteriaceae bacterium | reverse complement strand
CAGATCATGCGTCTGGGCTGGAAAATATTTATTCCGATTACTATTGTCTGGCTAATTGTTGCAGCAGTAATGGTCGTGACAAAGATGCCGTGGTGGTTTGATTAGGTGCCAATGATGATTAAATACAGATGATTAAAAACACAGCGCGATACATAAAAAGTTTATTCCTTCTTGAATTAATCAAGGGTTTGAGACTGACCGGTCGTTATTTATTCAAAAGAAAAATAACAGTGCAATACCCGGAAGAAAAAACACCGCAGTCACAACGATTTCGTGGGCTGCATGCCTTACGCCGTTATGCAAATGGAGAGGAACGTTGTATTGCCTGTAAATTATGCGAAGCGGTGTGTCCGGCAGTTGCGATTACCATTGAATCTGAACAGCGTGAAGATGGAAGTCGTCGTACGACGTTATATGATATAGACCTGTCCAAATGTATTTACTGCGGTTTTTGCGAAGAATCCTGTCCGGTCGATGCTATTGTCGAAACCCGCATCTTTGAATATCACGGTGAGAAACGCAGTGATTTAATCATGACAAAGGAGATGCTGCTTGAGATAGGTGATCAGGCAGAAGAACAGATTGCAAAAGATCGTGCAGAGGATGCACCTTATAGATGATCGAACAAACAGTCTTTTATATATTTTCTGCTTTATTGTTATTATCTGCCGGTCTTATGATCACAGTGCGCAATCCTGTTTTCGCAGCGCTATTTTTAATTCTTTCATTTTTTTCAACTTCGGCAATCTGGTTATTACTCGAAGCAGAGTTTTTGGCGATCATCCTGGTTGTAGTCTATGTCGGCGCGGTGATGGTTCTGTTTATGTTTGTTGTGATGATGCTGGATATTAATTTATCTGCCTTGCGGGAAGGCTTTGCGAGATATTTACCCATCGGTGGCATGGTTGCCATTTCGATGGCCTTGTCTATGGTGCTGGTAATTAATGCTGGGGAATTTGGATTGGCAAGTGATACCGTTCAACGACACGGTGCAGATTACAGTAATACGAAAGCGCTGGGTGCGACTTTATATACGCACTATTTATATCCTTTCGAGATCGCGGGCGCCATTTTACTGGTAGCTATCATTGCTGCGATTACACTCACAATGCGTGGCCCGCGTTCCAGCAAAGCACAAAAACCAGGCGAGCAGGTTGCCGTTAAAAGTACTGATAGATTGAGAATTGTGAAAATGAAAGTTGAGAAGACGGGTTTCGACCCTGAACAAGATCCCGTAACGGATTCAGATCAGGAACAAGAAACGACATCGGGGCAGGAGACAGAATGATTACCTTATCAAATGTCCTCGTCCTGGCGGCTTTACTCTTCTGTATCAGTGTTGCCGGAATTTTTTTGAATAGAAAAAATATTTTGATCATATTGATGTGTATTGAACTGATGTTGTTATCAGTGAACATGAATTTCATTGCCTTTTCATATTTTCTTGGTGATATCAACGGCCAGATATTTGTATTTTTTATATTAACCGTGGCCGCCGCCGAGTCTGCGATCGGACTGGCGATCCTTGTTGTCCTGTTTCGTAACAGGAATACGATTAATGTTGATGACTTGAAGAGTATGGAAGGTTAGTTAATAGGCATGAATCTATTTGACAATATGGAAAATATCTATCTCGCTATTGTGCTAGCACCTTTGCTAGGTTCAGTCATTGCGGGGCTGTTTGGCAAGTTGATAGGTCGCAGTGGTGCACATTGGGTCACTATTATAGCTGTCGGCATATCATCTATTCTCTCCTTAGTGGCCTATTACCATCTCTTTTACAATGGTGGTGAAATCTATAACGCTTCAGTCTATACCTGGTTAAACAGTGGTAATTTTCATTTCGAGATCGGTTTTCTGGTCGATCAACTTTCCGTCACCATGATGGTGGTCGTTACTTTCGTTTCATGGGTGATCCATATTTATACCGTCGGATATATGTATGATGATCCGGGTTATCAACGTTTCTTTAGTTATATTTCCTTATTTACCTTCGGCATGTTGATGTTGGTAATGTCGAATAATTTCCTGCAGTTATTCTTTGGCTGGGAAGCAGTCGGGCTGGTCTCATACTTGTTAATTGGTTTCTGGTACAAGCGTGAGAGTGCAATCTTCGCAAATTTGAAGGCGTTTCTGGTTAACCGCATTGGTGATTTTGGTTTCCTACTGGGGATTGCTGCGGTATTCATGCATTTTCATACGATGGATTATGTTGAAGTGTTTAAACAGGCACCGGCCATGGCCTCTGTGACTGTAAATATCTGGGGCGATGAATCCTGGTCGCTCATGTCGGTCATTTGTATTTGTCTCTTTATTGGTGCAATGGGCAAATCAGCACAAGTCCCCTTGCATGTATGGTTGCCCGATTCCATGGAAGGCCCGACGCCAATTTCGGCGTTAATTCATGCAGCAACCATGGTGACTGCCGGTATCTTTATGGTTGCTCGCATGTCGCCGCTCTTCGAGTTGTCTGAAACAGCGTTGAACTTCATATTGATTATCGGGGCAACAACAGCATTCTTTATGGGCTTGCTTGGTCTGGTGCAAAATGACATCAAACGTGTCATTGCCTATTCGACCTTATCGCAATTAGGCTATATGACGGTCGCGTTGGGTGCTTCTGCCTATGCCGCCGCTATGTTTCATCTGGTGACACACGCTTTCTTTAAGGCCTTATTATTTCTTGCTGCGGGTGCCGTTATCATCGCGATGCATCATGAGCAAGACATGCGCAAGATGGGCGGTCTTTATAGATATTTGCCCATCACATGGATAACCTGCCTGGTGGGTTCAATTGCATTGATTGGCTTCCCGGGGACATCTGGTTTTTATTCCAAGGATGCCATTATCGAGGCCGTACATCTCTCAACATTGCCTGCCGCTGGTTACGCCTATGTCGCTGTATTATCAGGTGTTTTTATCACCGCGTTGTATAGTTTCCGTCTTTTCTTTATGACTTTTCATGGTCAGGAAAAAATGGATAAACATACATGGGAACATCTGCATGAATGCCCACCGGTGGTCACAGTGCCGTTATTAATACTGGCAATACCTTCACTCATACTTGGTACATGGTTTGCTGGCCCGATGTTATTTGGCGATCACTTTGCTGGTGCAATACTGGTTGCTGAAGACCATGCCGTATTGCTTGAGTTGGGGCGTCATTACCATGGTGAGTGGTATCAGATAGCATGGCAATTCTTTGTCCATGCAATCAGTCATCCAACGGTTATCTTGCTCGCATTTTCAGGGGTGTTTACAGCATGGTTGTTGTATATCAAGTTTCCAACCGTGCCTGAGAAGTTTGCCAATAATCTGAGCATGATTTATCGCCTGTTGGTCAATAAATATGGTTTCGACGACTTTAATCAAAAAGTTTTTGCGGGCGGTGCAAGAGGGATAGGGCGTCTATTTTGGCAAATGGGTGATGTCAAACTCATTGATGGTCTCATGGTCAATGGTTCTGCACTCTCTGTCAGGTGGTTCTCTGGCAAGATCAGGATAATACAGTCAGGTTATTTATATCATTATGCGTTTGCCATGATCGCTGGATTGTTATTGTTCCTTGCAGTGTTTGTACATAAATTAATTTAATCATAAGAAAAAATTATAAAACAATAAAGAATGTTTGCCGAATTACCAATATTGAGTTTGTTAATCTGGGGCCCGGTTATTGGTGGCATATGGGTGCTGTATGCGGGTGACAGACAGGAAGAGACAGTCAAGACACTGGCATTGATTATCTCTGTGGTGATTTTTCTGTTATCCACCTTGTTGTATAAAGATTTCAATATCAATACGCACGAAATGCAATTTGTCGAGTTCGCGTACTGGATAGAAACATTTAATATCAATTATCATTTAGGTGTTGATGGTATTGCCATGCCTTTGATCATACTCACCACCTTTATGACGGTATTGGTCATCCTGGCCGCATGGGAAGTCATAGAAAAAAGGATATCCCAATATCTGGCGGCTTTTTTGATTATGGAAGGACTGATGAATGGTGTCTTCTCTTCAATGGATGCCATATTGTTTTATGTCTTCTGGGAAGCAATGCTGATTCCAATGTTTCTGATCATTGGAATATGGGGTGGGCCTAGGCGTGTTTACGCAACCATTAAATTCTTTCTGTATACCTTCCTGGGATCAGTATTTATGCTGGTTGCCTTTCTCTATCTTTACTCTCAGTCTGGTACTTTTAACATCGCTGAGTTGCAACTTCTGCCACTGGGCTTGAATGCGCAAAAATTAATCTTTATTGCTTTTTTACTCGCTTTTGCAGTAAAGATTCCAATGTGGCCAGTCCATACATGGTTGCCGGATGCACATGTCGAAGCGCCAACCGGTGGCTCTGTGATACTTGCCGCGATCTTGTTGAAACTTGGGGGCTATGGTTTTCTTCGTTTTAGTTTACCGATTACACCTGATGCCAGTATGTATTTCGATACCATGATGATCGTATTGTCGTTGATCGCCATTGCTTATATTGGTTTTGTCGCCCTGGTTCAACAGGATATGAAAAAGCTCATTGCTTATTCATCGATTTCACACATGGGCTTTGTGACGTTGGGGTTCTTCGTCGGTTTCAGTATTTATGCTGCAACGGGTTCGACTGAAGGCGGTGTATTTGCGCTAGAAGGATCAATGATACAAATGATCTCTCATGGTTTTATTTCTGGTGCATTATTTCTTTGTGTCGGTGTGATGTATGACAGGGTGCATAGCCGGGAAATCAAAGACTACGGTGGGGTGGTCAATACTATGCCACATTTTGCGGCCTTCATGATGTTGTTTGCATTGGCAAATTCAGGACTCCCGGGGACCTCGGGCTTCGTGGGTGAATTCGTTATCATTCTCAGCAGTTATCAGGCCAGTTTCTGGATCGCATTCCTGGCAGCATCGACCCTGGTACTTGGTGCCGCTTATACATTATGGATGTATAAAAGAGTCATCTTCGGTGATGTGGCAAACGACAAAATTGCCGAACTGAAAGATATTAATCAACGCGAGACATTTATCCTTTCGGCGCTGGCCATCGCTGTATTGTTTTTTGGTCTCTATCCAGCACCGTTGTTTGATGCAATGCATCCGACGCTGGAGCATTTATTCGAACAACTATTGCAAACAAAGATATACCTATAACGTGAGCCAATAACATGATATCAAAAGCAGAAATCCTGATATTGACGCCCGAAATATTCATACTGACCATGGCCAGTATGATATTAATCGTAGATACCTTCAGTCAGGATCCGCTACGTAAAGTCACTTATTATCTCACCCAGCTCACGCTTGTTTTAACGGCTGTATTGGTGCTTAGATTTTGGCCAGAACAGACTGTCTATGCATTCGGTAATAGTTTTATCAGCGATGGTATGAGTGTGGTTTTAAAGATTGGCGTCTTTGTTATTGGCTTATTTGTATTTCTTTATTCGCATGAATATCTAAAAGAGCACGGCTGGCTAAAAGGAGAATATTTTGTCCTCGGATTATTTGCCATATTAGGCATGATGATATTGATTTCAGCCTACAGTTTATTGACTGTTTATCTCGGACTGGAATTATTATCGCTTTCACTCTACGCCATGATCGCCATGCACAGAGAATCAACTGCTGCTTCTGAAGCCGCAATGAAATTCTTTGTATTGGGTGCAATCGCATCAGGGATGTTGTTATACGGTATGTCGATGATTTACGGTGTCACAGGAAGTCTGGAGTTGGCAACCATCGCAACCAATATTGAAAGTGATGCCGATAATCCGCTATTGATCTTCGGGCTTGTTTTTATCCTGGTTGGAATTGCCTTCAAACTGGGCGCCGTGCCATTTCATATGTGGGTGCCTGATGTTTATCAGGGTTCACCGACGTCTGTCACATTATTTATCGCCAGCGCACCTAAATTGGCAGCTTTTGCAATGGCAATGAGGCTGTTAGTTGATGGCTTGCAGCCTTTGTTAAATGACTGGCAAGGGATGCTCATTATCCTGTCCATTCTTTCTATGGCAATAGGTAATATTGTTGCCATATCCCAGACCAACATTAAACGTATGTTGGCCTACTCGACCATTGCACATGTTGGTTTTCTATTATTAGGTCTATTGTCAGGCACACCTTCGGGTTATGCAGGGTCCATGTTTTACATCATCACTTATGCCATGATGAGCATGGGTGCATTCGGTATGGTTATCTTGCTTGGAAGAAAAGGTTTTGAAGCAGACGAGTTGGCACATTTCAAAGGATTATCCGAGAGAAGTCCGTGGTTTGCTTTTATTATGCTTATCCTGATGTTTTCCATGGCCGGGGTGCCACCGTTCCTGGGGTTCTGGGGAAAATGGTTTGTCCTGAAAGAACTGGTTGACGCCGGGTTTGTGTGGCTAGCGGCGACGGCCGTATTCTTCGCTATCATTGGTGCCTATTATTATATACGCGTAATTAAACTCATGTATTTTGATAAAGCAGATTCAATGACCGCCATCAAGGCATCAAAACAAATGCGCTTTGCCCTTAGCGTCAATGGTTTGGCCTTACTCATTCTTGGTCTAATGCCTGGTGGGCTTCTGGCTATTTGTGTCAGTGTATTGTCGATTGCCGCTTAGTAAATATGAGTACAACAACTGCATTTTAGCTGTTATTGGGGGCCGCTTTTATTGCTGCAATTTTCCCCTATAAATGATTAGTCTAGATAAGCCTCACACTCTGTTGTGAAATTATTCCACTATTCGTGCATTTCTTACAGATTTTCAGTGCAACATATATACCTTTCACACCCTTAAATTTCTGAACTATTTTACTTACTCATAAATGATTGGTCACCACAATATCAGTGTTTATTCGAGCAATCTTCTCACCCATCACTATTGTTTTATCTGCCACTATATCAGTTGACCATTGCATGACATCTTTTGGGAATAACAGGATGACCGTTGATCCCATATTAAATCGACCCATTTCCTGACCTTGTTCTAAGCTAATAGTCTCACCATCTGAGTATTGTGCATTGCTAATGATTCTATCTTTAGCCGGTGTAATTTGACCTGCCCAAACAGTCTCCATACTGCCGACGAATAAAGCACCGACCATGACCATGGCCATGGGGCCAATGTCAGTATTGAAAATATTAATCACACGTTCATTTTTCGCAAACACTGCATTTACCGCACGCGCGGTATGTGAATTCACAGCGAATAATTTACCCGGTACATAAATCATACAACTTAGTTTCCCTGATATCGGCATGTGAATACGATGATAGTCTTTAGGTGCAAGATAAAGCGTGGCAAATGTGCCGCCAGAAAACATCGTCACAAGTTCATCTTCGAGCAGTAAATGTTTCAGGGTATATGATTTCCCCTTGGCCTGTATGATTGTGTCATTTTCAATATTACCTGTCTGACTGATGGTACCATCCACCGGGGAAATAATGTTACGGTCGTCTGATGAAACAGGTCTTGCTTCAGATCTGAGTTGCCGAGTGAAGAACGTGTTAAAACTGGTATAGCTTTCAGGGTCAGGATTCTGCGCCAGTGACATATCAACTTTAAATATCCTGATAAATAATTTAATTAAGCTATTTTTAAACCAGGGTATTTCACAGCGAGTCAGTCGATAGACCAGACTCGTCAAGAAATGTTGTGGAATAAAATATTGTGGCAGGACCTTTAGCTTGTCCCATAAGTTTGCGGCCTGATTATTGTTATTCATAAATAATTAGTACTCTATCAGTTCAGTTTTAATTGATAATTGTTTCTGTAAAAAAATCGATGTCATCTCGACTAAGGGGAAAGATCTTTAGGAACCTCTGATTAAGTCTAACCTGTCATTTCGAGCGCAGCGAGAAATCTTGTAGCCAACTGATTTTACTTAATATTTTCAACTTAAGATTTCTCCCGTTGGTCGAAATGACAACTTAATCAGAGGTTCCTTTATTCTATACGGCTTAAGATTTCTCGTGAGTTCCCTCCCTGCGGCTCGGAACAGGCCTCGAAATGACAGGTTGTGTTATTCATCAAATTGATAGTTGTGAGATTACTAGTGACGAGGATCATGTTGATGAGGTGTTTCGGTTAAATTAGATTGTCTGACGATAGCGTCAAAACTGAGTGTTTTACCGTCTTCAAATGTCAGCTTGATTGAGATGCGCTTACCTTCACGCATCGGAACCGAATGATTAAATAACATAAGATGATAAGCACCAGGTTCGAATGAAAGAGTAGAGTCCGGGGCAATAATAATATGTTCCTGCTGTTGCATACTGGTTACACCGTTTTTCACCTGACTGATATGAAACTCAATGCGTTCAAATTCAGGACTTTCTGCAGAAACAAGGGTTAGTGTGCTATCTGATGAATTTTCAATATCCAGATAGCCAGCCATTACTTTGATGGCAGGCGGTGCTTCGCGTATCCACGCATTCTGTATATGAACATTTTCACCTGCAAAAGCACTATTCGTGAACAAGATTATGAGAAAAAAGCATATATTGATCGAATTGAGTGACTTCATTTTAAAGTATGAGTATTTTTCTTTTTGGCCAGGTATTCCGACCTGGTCTATATATTAGTAATAGTCATTCCCGTGAAAACGGGAATCTAGTTGAACATTTACCGCGCGTAAGGCGGACTTTTTCACTGGATACCGGGTCAAGCCCGGTATGACGTAATTCTTCTTTATTTCGGGTATTCGGAACATTTATTAACCCCTTCTAAGAAAGCCGATATAATACACGTAGAGTTGAAATCAGACATGCCGGATTCATGTCTATTTTTAGAATTTTTGGCCCCGCATCTGGCGGGGTTTCATTTGTTAAAGTAAAGGTGAATCGTCGATACGTATTTTGGGGCTGATTAGGATAGGAAAGTTGGATGGAAAATTTGTTAGGACTGTATAACTACTGGGTAGCAATCGCATTAATGATGATGGGATTTTATATCGTCATCGCCAATGAAAATCTGATTAAAAAACTTATCGGCTTGAATATTTTTCAGGTATCAGTATTTATTCTATTTATTTCAATGGGTTATCTCGATCAAGGTACAGCACCTATCTATTCAGAAGCATATACTCAATATTCTGCACCCCTGCCGCATGTTTTGATCCTAACTGCCATCGTCGTTGGAATTGCAACCACGGCACTTGGCCTGGCCTTGACAGTACGCATATACCAGGCATATGGCAGCATTAATGAGGCCGAAATTGCCAAGATGGACCAAAATTGACCTAATGGATATGAATTCGTGATTTCACAGCATTTGCCCGTATTACAGGTCGTTGTTCCCCTATTATTCGCCCCACTTTGTGTGTTATTGCGCAGACATACCCTGGTCTGGTGTGTCGCACTGCTTGTCAGTTGGTGCAGTTTTTTCATTGCAATTCTTTTGTTACAACAGGTGCTCGCGGAGGGTGAGATTGTTTATGCAATGGGAGGTTGGGACGCTCCCTGGGGGATTGAATATCGTCTGGATATTCTTAACGCCTTTGTATTATTGATTATCACGGGGATTGCTTCTGTTGTGATGTCATTTGCACGTGAGAGCGTGCTGAAGGAAATTGCAGAAGACCGAATATATCTTTTTTACACTGCATTTCTCCTCAATTTAACGGGACTATGTGGTGTCGTGATTACGGGCGATGCTTTCAATATGTTCGTCTTTATCGAGATCGCATCATTGTCTTCTTATGCAATGATCAGTGCCAGCCAACAGAGACAGTCATTGTTGGCTGCTTATCGTTATTTGATTCTGGGAACGGTAGGGGCGACATTTATCCTGATTGGTGTTGGCCTGCTTTATGCCATGACCGGGACACTAAATATTGCTGATTTGGCTGTTCGCATAAAGGAAGTTGAAAGCACACGTACAATCATCACTGCATTTGCATTCTTTACAGTGGGGTTGTGCATCAAGTTTGGTTTATTTCCTCTGCATTACTGGTTACCCAATGCTTATACTTATGCGCCTTCGGTGGTTTCCGCATTCTTGTCAGGAACCACCAGTAAAGTTTTTATTTATGTCCTGCTCAGATTTTTGTTCACCATTTTCGGTGCCGAGTATGCTTTTGATGTAATGCTGCTTGATCGCATTTTGATGGTGGTAGCCATACTGGCGATCATTAGTGGCTCACTTGCAGCAATTTATCAAGACAACATTAAGAAGATTCTGGCCTATTCCAGTATCGCCCAGATTGGTTATATGATCCTGGGTATCAGTCTGGTTTCAGTGACCGGGCTCATGGCAGGGATATTACATTTATTCAATCATGCCTTAATCAAAACGGCGTTGTTTATGATCGTCGCATGTTTCTTTTTCCGTTTCGATTCTGTCTTGCTTAAAGATTTAAAAGGGGTTGGCAGACAGATGCCATGGACAACGATGGCTTTTGTTATCGGTGGATTGAGCTTGATCGGCACACCATTGACCGTGGGCTTTATCAGTAAATGGTACTTGATAGTTGCTGCCCTGGAGAAAGATTGGTGGTGGTTAGCTGCATTAATTTTGTTGGGCTCAATCCTAGCCGTTATTTATATATGGAAGGTCGTCGAAGTTATCTATTTTCAAAGCAGTAATACTGATTCACAGTCTAGTCAATTTAAAGAAGCACCATTGAGCATGTTAATCCCGGTGTGGGTGATTATTTTAGCGAACATCTATTTTGGGGTGAATGCTTTATTAACCACGGGCATTGCCAGGCAGACTGCTGTTTATCTTCTGGGAGGGCCCTAGTGGATGCTGATTGAGTCTGCATTACTTGTCCCCACCGTTGGTGCTTTGTTGATTGGATTGGCAGGACGCTATCCTAATCTTCGTGAGGCAATTACTTTACTGACTGCACTGACTTTATTTGTCATCGTCAGCAAGCTCTATCTGGCGCTGGATGCAGGTATCGTTATTGAGCTGGAATTAATAGAAGTGGTCCCGGGGTTATCTTTGTCCTTTGCCATAGAACCATTGGGAATATTATTTGGTCTGGTCGCCAGCTTTCTCTGGATCGTGACTTCAATTTATTCTATTGGCTATATGCGTAGTCACAAGGAGCAACATCAAACCCGATTTTATATTTGTTTTGCCCTGGCATTGGCATCAACTATGGGGATCACTTTTAGTGCCAACATGTTCACACTCTTTATATTTTATGAATTGCTCACGCTTACAACTTATCCGCTGGTAACGCATAGCGGTACTGATGAAGCAAAGCGCTCCGGCCGTCTTTATCTGGGTTATTTATTAGGCACATCGATAGGTCTGCAATTGTTGGCGATCATCTGGACATGGACGATTGCCGGGACACTGGATTTTACTGAAGGCGGTATCCTCTTTGGCAAAACAAGTGACGTTGTGGTGACTGTACTCTTCGTACTTTATATTTTTGGTATTGGTAAAGCAGCGCTCATGCCTTTTCATCGTTGGTTACCTGCTGCCATGGTCGCCCCTATACCGGTCAGTGCTTTATTACATGCTGTTGCAGTTGTGAAGGCGGGTGTATTTACCGTATTAAAAGTGACGCTCTATATCTTTGGAATTGATTTGCTGGCAATAACAGGCGCAAGCGAGTGGTTGATGTATATGGCTGCGGCCACAATTCTCATTGCCTCTATCATTGCCTTGGGCAAGGATAATCTCAAGGCAAGACTGGCGTATTCTACTATCAGTCAACTTGCTTATGTCATTATGGCAACAGCCATACTGGCTCCCATGTCAATCGCCGGGGCTGGTTTGCATATTGTTGCCCACGCATTCGGCAAGATCACCCTGTTTTTTGCAGCCGGTGCAATTTATACCGCGACAAAGAAAACAAAAGTCAGTCAGCTTGATGGCATAGGGCGCCGCATGCCATGGACAATGGCGGCATTTGCCATTGCCAGTCTTTCCATGATTGGTATCCCGCCAACGGTGGGTTTCATAAGCAAGTGGTACATATTATCCGGTGCGCTGCAGACTGAACAATGGATTGCTGTTATCGTGATTATTATCAGCACATTGTTAAATGCCGCCTATTTTTTACCAATAATTTATGCAGCATTCTTCAGGCAACCAGCATATGGCGAATCAGGACACTATGCAGAGGCACCCTTGCCAATAGTGATAACGCTTTGTCTGACTGCCCTGGCTACCCTTGTTCTGTTCCTCCTGCCCGGTATCCCGTTACAATTAAGCCAATCACTCGTGCAGGAATTACCATGAAACAACATTGGTTATATCGTACCGGGACCTCACGCAAACTCTGGATTCTGGGTTCTATAGTTCTGGCGTTGACCATAATGGCCGAACTGTTTATTTCATTACACCCGTATTTTGCAATTGAAAGACTATTTTCATTCCACGCGTTATTAGGATTCATATCCTGTGTCGTGATGATTGTATTTGCCAAATTACTGGGTGTCCTGGTCAAGCGAAAGGATAATTATTACGATGATGTGTGATTGGATACATCCTGGTTTATTACTCATTCTGGCAGGGTTAATTAGCCCATTGATCCGGGGTGTATGGCGTTCTATCTGGATACTTGCCGCGCCTCTCGTCAGTCTGTGGCTGATATGGTCTGTTCCTTCTGTATCAGAATGTACAATTACCTTTCTGGATTACAATCTGACTCCTCTCAGTGTTGACAGTTTAAGTCGTCTGTTTGCTACAATATTCAGTGTGATGTGTTTCATTGGCACATTGTATTGCTTCAGGCAGGCAAAAATACTGGAACTGTCTGCCGCATTGGTTTATGCCGGTGCCGCTATAGGTGTTACGTTTGCCGGCGACCTGATCACTGTATTTATCTTCTGGGAGATCATGGCGCTGGGTTCAACACTGGTGCTTTGGTCGGCCGGGACACGCTCCTCCTGGCAATCTGGTATGCGTTATGTCCTGATTCACCTGTTGGGTGGTGTGGTACTGATGGCAGGAATAGTTGCCTATAGCCAGGAGACAGGTTCAATTGATTTTATTGCCATGTCTCCAGATAGCCTGGGCACATGGCTTATACTTATCGGTTTTCTGCTCAATGCTGGAGCACCGCCGCTGTCTGCCTGGCTGGCCGATGCCTATCCTGAAGCATCATTCAGCGGCATGGTTTTTCTTTCAGCTTTCACAACCAAAGCTGCTGTCTATGTTTTATTGCGTGGTTTCCCCGGGACAGATTTACTGATCTACATTGGCCTGTTCATGATTTTCTATGGAATAATCTATGCGCTACTGGAAAATGACATGCGTAGAATCCTCGCCTACAGTATTATCAATCAGGTCGGGTTCATGGTCTGCGGGATTGGTATCGGCACTGAACTGGCATTGAACGGTGCTGCAGCACATGCTTTTACACACATCATCTATAAGGCATTGTTATTAATGTCTGCTGGTTCAGTTTTATATATGACGGGTAAACGTAAATGTACTGATCTGGGGGGCCTGATACACACCATGCCCTTCACTGCGACCTGCGGCATCATCGGAGCGCTTGCGATTTCTGCCTTTCCCTTGACTTCAGGTTTTATAAGCAAATCGATGATCACTCAAACGGCTGCAGAAAATCAACTATTCCTGGTCTGGATATTACTGCAGGCAGCCTCAGCGGGGGTTTTCCTCCATGCCGGAATAAAATTTCCATGGTTTGTCTTCTTTCAGAAAGATTCTGGTCTACGTCCGGCAGAAGCACCGATAAACATGCGTCTGGCGATGTTGATATTCGCCTTTTTGTGCATACTGCTCGGAGTCATGCCCGGGCTTCTTTTCTGGATGCTGCCTTATAATGTTGATTATGTTCCTTATACTGCACCCCATGTCATTACCCAGCTACAGTTACTGCTTTTTTCAGGGCTTGCCTTCTTTGCTATGTTACCCTGGATGCAAAGAACCTTAACCATCAGTCTGGATTTTGACTGGTTCTACAGGAAATTATTTCCCTGTAGTTGGAATATAGCACGACAGAATTATGGTTCCCTGGAGACACGCATCAAAGAACTTGGCAACAGAGTGATTTGTAGCGTTGGCCTGGGCGTATCACGTATTTATGGAGATGAAGGATTTATTACAAAAACAGGACAAACCAGTTATGCGGTTTTTGTGGCCATGATATTCCTGCTTGGATATTTATTATTTTACTTATTTAACCTTACGTAGATTTGCAATAACCATTTTTGATAAACCATTCAATGGCATCGTTGATAGCTTCTTTTGCAGGTCTGAATTGGTAGCCTAATTCCTCTATTGCCTTGTCAGAAGAGAAATACATGCGTTTTTTGGACATACGGATTTCATCAACGGTTGCCCTGGGTTCTTTTTTGCTGATGGCTGCCCATCGTTCCATGAACCAGGCAATGGGTAATATCAAATTGTGCGGTAATTTAATCGACGGTGGCTTCTTGTTTGTCAGCTCACAAATAGTGCCAAGGATAGCCTGTAGACTAAGGTTTTCACCGCCAAGAATATATCGCTCACCTATTTTGCCTTTTTCAAAAGCCAATAAATGTCCTTTGGCTACATCATCCACATGCACGATATTTAATCCAGTGTCTACATAAGCAGGCATTCGATCATTCAGTGTTTCTACAACAATACTGCCTGTTGGTGTGGGTCTAATGTCCCTTGGTCCAAGGGGTGTAGATGGATTGACAATTACGGCAGGTAAACCATGTTCGTTAACGAGTTTAATGACTTCCTTTTCTGCTAGATATTTCGACCGTTTATAATGACCAATCATATCTTCAACAGCCATGGGAGTATCTTCGTTGGCAGGTGACCCATCCCTATTCAAACCCAATACTGAGACACTACTGGTGTAGACAATTTTTTCAACCCCCGCTTCTGCACTGGTCAACATCAATTCTCGCGTGCCCTTGACGTTGGTTTGATACATATTGTCTGGATCAGGTATCCATAGTCTGTAATCAGCAGCCAAATGGAACACCGCATTGCAACCCCTTACCGCTTGCACAAGAGATACTTTATCGTTCAGATCCCCTTCAACAACTTCCACAGGGAAGCCTTCAAGGTTTTTTCTGTCACTTCCTGGGCGCACAAAGGCGCGAATATCATGACCCACATCCAATAAGTGTCTCATGACCGCAGAGCCGATAAAGCCATTCGCACCTGTGATAAGTGTTTTCATT